>DATIPQ010000012.1 GCA_035471785.1 Acidobacteriota bacterium | reverse complement strand
GACGCGGGGTGGAGCAGTCTGGTAGCTCGTTGGGCTCATAACCCAAAGGTCGGGGGTTCAAATCCCCCCCCCGCAACCAGCCTTTCAAGAGCATCGGACCTGAGAGCCGATGTCCTTCCCATAAGACGCATGAGGGCCTCTACGGAGGCCCTTTCCTGTATCTGCACTCGGCTGACCCTGGGCTGGCGAATCGCTCGCCTTCAGCGAGCCCGGACTTGACTTCTAACACAGTCGCTGGGCTGGCGAATCTGTCCCTGTCAGGGACAAGAACGGAGGGCCCTGGCTCAGAACTTATGACCGGCAGCACCAGGTGGCCAACAAGTTCACGCACAGGTCAAGCTTCAGTGACCGCGGTTAAGGCCCTATTGCTCTCGGCGGTATGAGGCTGCTCGCCTAGGGCCACTAGGTGGCCAACAAGTTCACACACGTGTCAAGTTTCAGTGACCGCGGTTAAGGCCCAATTGCTGTCGGCGGTATGAGGCTGCTCGCTAGTTGTAGCTGCGCCAGTTTTCTTCGGGGGTTGGGGTGTTGGCCAGGATGTCTTCGATGCGCTGCATCAGGTCTGGGGTGAGGGCTTCGGCGACCTTGAGCGACTTCATGTTTTCCACCACCTGCTCAGGACGGGTGGCACCGGTGATGACGGTGCTGACGTGGGGGTTGTTCAGGCACCAGGCCAGGGCCAACTGGGCCAGGCTGCAGCCGAGTTCATCGGCCACCGGCTGAAGGCGCTTGACGGTTTCGATCTTGCGCCGCCCCTCCTCGCCTTCCAGCATGCTGCGCAGCCACTCGTAACCCTCGGTATCGAGGCGTGAACCCTCGGGGACGCCGTCGTTGTACTTGCCCGTCAGCAGTCCGCTGGCCAGAGGACTCCAGATGGTGGTCCCCAGGCCGATTTCCTGGTAAAGCCGCAGATACTCGACCTCCACCCGCCGGCGGTGGAACATGTTGTACTGGGGCTGCTCCATGGTGGGCGGGATCAGGTGCAGCCGCCGGGCCACCTCATAGGCCTCGCGGATGCGCTCGGCGCTCCATTCGCTGGTGCCCCAGTAGTAGGCCAGCCCGCTCTCGACCAGGTGGCTCATGGCGCGCACGGTTTCCTCCACCGGAGTCTCCAGGTCGGGACGGTGGCAGAAGACCAGGTCGACGTAGTCCATCTGAAGGCGCTCGAGGGCGTCCAGGGTGCCCTCGATGATGTGCTTGCGGGAGAGGCCCTTGTCGTTGGGCCCTTTCCCGCCCCAGAAAATCTTGGTGGAGACGACCAGATCGGAGCGTTTCCAGCCCGCCTTCTGGAAGATGTTCCCCATCATGGTCTCGGCCTGTCCCTGGGCGTAGACCTCGGCGTTGTCGAAGAAGTTGACCCCGGCTTCATAAGCGGCGCGCATGCACTGCTCGGCGGCCTCCTCGTCGACTTGATCGCCGAAGGTCACCCAGGCGCCGAAAGAGAGGGCCGAAACTTTGAGTCCCGATTTGCCCAGATTGCGATATTCCATGACCGATTCTCAGGATGGGCGAGGACTACTCCTCTTCGTCGCTCTTCTGAGCCTCGTAGTCGTCGCGGGTGATGATGTAGTAGATGGTATCGATGCCGGCCACCTCGGCGCGCCGCAGGAACTTCATTCCCGCCTTTTCCATGACCCGGTGGGCCGCCTTGTTGGGGTAGTCCGAACTGGCGATGATGTGCTCGAACTTGTGCTTCTCGAATCCCCGCTTGATCATGGCGCGGACGGCCTCGGTGGCGTAGCCTTGCCCCCAATAGCCGGGACGGAAGCCGTAGAGCAACTGCAACTGGCGCGGTTCGTGAAAGTAGTGATAGCCGCAGAACCCGATCAGGCTCTCCTCGTCGTCCTTGGGGAAAACGGCGAAAAGCCCGAATCCGTTTTTTCGGAACCCCGCAATGCTGGTCTTGACGACTTCCAAGGCCTGACCCTTGGAAATGACCTCGTCGTCCCACAGGTATTTGCGCACCTTGGGGTCGGTCCACACTTCATGTAACTGATCCAGGTCGTCCATCCGGAAGGGCCGCATATGCAACCGCTCGGTGGTCAATTGCTGAGATGCTGCCATCGATATTCCTCCGCGCAGTGAAGCATAGCAATCCTCTGGGTGCAGTTAAAGGGTAAATTTGACGGAGGAATACAGGAAGGGGGAGGAAATGAAAGACCAACGCGCCTTGACAGGCCGGTTAGCGCCAGTTTTTTTGGGGATCTGGAGGCTTGTTGTCGGGGTTGTCAGGCTGCTTGTCCGAATCTTCGTCCTTACCCAGCAGGCGGCCCTGAGGCGGCTGGGGCTTGGCGAATCCCACCGAGTTCTCGAGCATGACGGTGATGGTAGACCCCCGGGCCAGCACGATGTCCTCTCCCCGCTTGAAAACGGAAAGAAGAGCGCCGGCGGCGGCCCCCGCGGCGGCTCCGGCGGCGGCCCCGGAGAGGCCTCCCGTCAGGACTCCGATGGTGCCTACGCCTACGGCGCCTTTGCCGGCCGCGCCGCCGACTTCGCCGGCTTGGCTGCCTTCTTTGACGATCTGGCCCGTTTCATCGATCTCGCGGCCCGATGCCAGCCCGTCGGCCGAGGTCAGGACGGTGACCAGCTTGCGGGTGACGCCGGAGGGCAAGATCACCGTATCGGCCACGATTTGGAGTTGGCTCTTGCCCTTGATGCGTCCCGAACGCTCGGCCTCCACGACCTGACCCAGGATAAAGCTGCCCTTGGGAATGACGATCTGGTCGTTGAAAGTCACCGGGACGGTGACGGTTCCGAAGAACTTGTCGCCCGCCCGCGCCGTGCGGCTGTTGACGGTACGGCCAAGCTGCACGAAGATCTCGGTCTGGCGGGGCAGTACCACGTCGTCGATATCCTGAGCCCTTGCAAAGGAGCCCCAGGGCCACAGCAACAAGGCGATCAAGAAGGGCATTAAGCTTTTCATGGTCGGTTGTCCAACAACTGCGCCTCTCAGGGACTGTGTCTCGCCGAGGCATGTGGCCTCTTAGATAGTCTCTTCTTCCTTTAAGAAGGTTCAGTCCCGGTTGAGGGCGAATTCAAAAAACATCAGTTCGCTGGCCGTCGTCATATCCTCGATTTCAGGCAGGTAGAGCATCCAGCCCTCCCTTTCCTCGGGCGAAGGCCGATAAAAGAAGACCACTCCGTAATCGCTGTCGTGGGGCGCGATGATCTTCTCGCCGAAGGACTTGTGCTGAAAGTCTTCGTACATCTCCCGATGGCGCCGGGCCAACTCGGTGATCATGATGCGCTCTTCTGTCGAGTAGTGGCTCAGGTCCTTCTTGAGTACCGCCTGCAGGAAGGCTTCTCCAAAGGGTATGGAGCGCAGGTTGGTGCCGTCATTGAGGATCAGAAAGATGGAGCGGTCGTTGACCCGTATGGGGAAATCGTTGTTGTTCTCGATCACCACCACCACCGGCAAGACACCTTTCTCGAACACTTTCTTGGAGTCGAACAGGGACAGCACGGCCTCCTGGCTGAGGGCCGCTTGAGCCCCGATCACGATGTTCTGAAAATCGGTGTGGGCCTCGTACTCGGCGGCGGGCTTCGGTTCCAGAGGCAGGATTTTGTAGCCTGCCAGCAGGGGCAATCCCAGGCAGATGGAAAGCATTGAGACCATCCGGATGGAATTTTTCATAGCGAATTCAGTCTAGCCGATTTGCATTCCATCTGGCAACGGGAGAATGCATCGAGGAAGCCTCGATCAGGCTCGGGAGCGCTTTTTGTTTGACAGAACGGTGAGTCTTGCAACATGCTATAGGACGTTTGAACGTGCGTCTCGGACCCAAGCGGTTACGCGGCGACCGGCGTCGCCGCCCTTCAGGGAGCGGCTCAGCGGAGTCCCTCCTCGGTTTACAAACCGCTTCCAGCGCGCCATGAGGTGAGTCGGTGGAGGCTCCCGGGCGCATGGCAGGTTCTCAATTCAGCGGCCCCCCTCTCCGAGACGCAAAGGGGTGAGGGACGGGCCGCCAAGCCATTTCTCGGGCCAAGAGACACGGTGACTGCCGCAATCCTATGTCGGCCCGCATGCGCTCTTTTCGGTTACTTGGGGTCGTGAACCCCTCTTGGAGAATCGTCACGGTGAACAATACGGACAAATCCGCGGACCAAGGCCGCAGCAGTCGTGGCGGAAAGAAGCCCTACCGCCGCAAGCCCAAGAAACAAAAAAAGGCCCGTTCCAAGTCGAACTCGAAGCCCAGACGTGGAGGGCGGCCCCCCAAGTCTGGAGGAGGTCAGCGGGGCAAGCGCGGCGGGCGTCCACGCTCTGCTCCCGGACCTGCCGACACGGCCGTCAGGGGCATCCTGGAGGTTTTGCCCGACGGCTTCGGATTCGTCCGCGATCCTGAGCAGAACTTCCAGGCGGCCGAGGACGATATTTTCGTTCCGCCCCATGTAGTGCGCCACAACAACCTGCAGTCGGGCTGCATGGTGGAAGGCAAAGCCGGCAAGCGCAAGGGCAAGCTGCAACTGCAGGAAGTGGAAAAGGTGGAAGGCACCGATCCCGAGAGTTTCGCCAAGCGTCCCGCCTTCAACCGCCTGACCAGCGTCAATCCTTTCGAGCGGCTTGAAATCGACCAGAGCAACGACACCAGCATGCGCATCCTCGATCTGGTGGCCCCCATCGGCAAGGGGCAGCGGGGACTGATCGTGGCGCCGCCCCGCACGGGCAAGACCATCCTGCTGCAAAAGCTGGCCAACGCCATCCACCACAGCCATCCCGAGGTCCACTTGCTCATGATGCTCATCGACGAGCGTCCCGAGGAAGTCACCGAGATGAAGCGGGCCACTCCCGCCGAGGTCATCCACTCCTCCAACGATCATTCGCCCAAGCGTCACGTCAAGATTGTGGAAATGGTGCTGGAACGCTCGCGGCGCATGGTGGAAGCCGGCAAGGACGTTGTGATTCTTCTGGACAGCCTGACCCGCGTGGCCCGGGCCTTCAACACCGAGAACCGGGGATCGGGGCGCACCCTCTCGGGCGGACTTGACGCCAACACCATGATCAAGCCGCGCGAGTTCTTCGGCGCCGCCCGGAAGCTTGAAGAAGGCGGCAGCATCACCATCATCGCCACCGCCCTCATCGACACCGGCTCGCGCATGGACGACGTGATCTTCGAAGAGTTCAAGGGCACCGGCAACATGGAACTCTATCTGCACCGCGGACTGGCCGACCGGCGCATCTGGCCGGCCATCGACATCCACCTATCGGGCACTCGCCGCGAGGAAAAGCTGCGCGCTCCCGAGGCCCAGCGAAAAGTCGACATGCTGCGGCGAGCGCTGGCCGAAACCAGCGCCGAAGAAGCGCTGCAACTGCTGCGCGGCAAGATCGAACAGACGCCCAGCAACGAGAGGTTCCTGGAACTGGTCCGCTAAGGCATGCAGCAAGTCAGCCCTCTGCGCATCCTGCTGGTGTCTCCTTACCACGGGGGCAGCCATCAGTCCTGGGCTGAAGGTCTGCTGCGCAACTCCCGCCATCAGCTCCAACTGCTCACCTTGCCCGCCCGCTATTGGAAGTGGCGCATGCATGGAGGGGCTCTGACGCTGGCCCGCCGCTGTCCAAGCGGCTCCTTCGACCTGCTGGTAGCCACCGACATGCTCGATTTGAGCACCTTTCTGGCCCTGCAGCGCCGTCGCCTTGGCCACCTGCCCTGCCTGCTCTACATGCACGAGAACCAACTCACTTATCCGCTGCCTGAAGACCCCTCCACAGGCCCCATGCGGCGTCAGTTGGGAGAGCGCGATCAGCACTACGCCTTCGTCAACCTGTCGTCGATGCTGGCCGCCGATGCCGTGTGGTTCAATTCCGAGTTCCACCGCCGCTCTTTCTTCGAGGAACTGCCCGGCTTCCTGCGCCATTTTCCCGAACACCGCGAACTGGG
This sequence comes from Acidobacteriota bacterium, assembly GCA_035471785.1. Classification (NCBI taxonomy): domain Bacteria; kingdom Pseudomonadati; phylum Acidobacteriota; species Acidobacteriota bacterium. The sequence goes on along the minus strand of DATIPQ010000012.1, from coordinate 17,777 downwards.
ACGCGTCCCCCGGCTCAAGCGCCGCTGCCGGGTCATGCCGGTGGGTGTCGAGCTGCCTGAGGAGGTGCCCGCCGGCAAGCCGAGTCCGCCCCTGATCGTGTGGAACCAGCGCTGGGAATACGACAAAGACCCCCAGGCCTTCTTTCAGGCCCTTTACCGCCTGCAGGACTCGGGAAGCGACTTTCGTCTGGCCCTGTGCGGACAGCGTTTCGCCCGTCGTCCAAGCGAATTCGAGCAGGCCCGCGGCCGGCTCGAGGGGCGCATCGTGCACGAGGGATTCGCCGATCGCCGCACCTACCGGCGCCTGCTTGACGAGTCCTCGGTGGTGCTCTCAACCGCCTGCCATGAGTTTTTCGGCATCAGCGTGCTGGAGGCGGTGGGGCATGGCGCCTTTCCGGTGCTGCCTGACCGCCTCAGCTATCCCGAACTGATCCCGCGGGAATTCCATCGCCACTGCCTGTACCAGGACCAGCAGGGACTGGACCGCAGGCTCAAGTGGGCCGTCGACCATCCCGGCGCCGCCCTTCAGCAGGCGGCCTCTCTGGCCGAGGCTCTGCGCCGCTACGATTGGAAGCAAGTTTCGAGGCTCTACGATTCCGGGTTTCTGGAATTACGCCACTCGAGAATGGGGGCCGGACGCCGGAACAACGAAGGTTAGGCGCCGGGGCGACCGTTTGGGAGTTGGAAAGGTGGAGGTTGGGAGTTGCTCACCGGGGCGGTTTTTCCTTGCTCCCGTCGTCCTTGACCACGTCGCCGAAAGTCACCTTGGTGCTGACCTGGTACTCCTGGAAGTCCTCCCAGGTGGCCAGGACGCGGATGTGGACGGTTTGGTTGCGGAACTCCAAATAGTCGTCGGCCAGCGACCACACCGGGAACCAGTACTTGCCGTCGATCTGCTGGCGGACCGTTTCAAAGCGCGGAAACTTCTCCTCGCCCGGTTCGGGGACCGGCTTTCCGCGCGTCATGACCACCTGCAGGTCAACGTCGTCGACCCAGATGCGTCCATCGAAGTAGCGCTTGCCGGGGTCCATGCGGCGGGGGCGGACGTCGAAGACATAGGTGTTCAGCTCGTCCACCTTTTCGCGTCCCTGGTAGGCGATCTTGTAGTACTCGAGATCGTCGCGGGTGAGCACGAAGGGCTGCAGGTTGAGCACGTTGTCGATGTCGTTCTCGGTAATAGTCACCGAAGTCAACCCGCCCTCATCGCTGACCACCTTGGTCTCGCGCTCTCCTTTCTCGTTGAAGAAGACCTCCGAAACCATGCGCCGCTCTTCGCGCACCGAGCCGTCGTCGCGCAGGATCTGGAAGGAGACGTTCTGGGTGTAGGTGTAGTGGGAAAAGGCCTGGGCGAATTCCTTTTCCTTGGCCGTGAACTCAAGAACGATCTTGCCCGGGCTGACCCGCTCCTGCCCCCAAGCCGGCTGAGTCCGCAACAACCCGCCGGCAACTGTTGCTAGCAGCACGGCGCCTACGATCCGCAGTCTTTTCATAATGACTCCCATTCTGCCATACTCGGGCGCTCGAAAATCGATGACCGCAACGGCAAAAAGATTCGGCCAAGAAGAAGTTTTCGTTGACAGTTATTCGCCTTAGGCGTATATTCACGGGGCGAATAGCTGGTCTGCAACTCTGGACAGGAGCATGGTGATGAATCAGGACGAGCCCGACGCCAACTCGTTGCGCAAGGAGCTTCCGTTGACGCCGGTGGCGTTTGAGATCTTGTTGTCGCTGGCGGCGGGGGCGCGTCATGGGTACGCCGTCATGAGCGACGTGAGGGAGCGCAGCGGAGGGGCCTTGACGCTCCATCCGGGCACCCTTTACCGGGCCCTCAACCGCCTTCTCGACCAGCGTTGGATCGAGGAACTGGATCAGGCCCCCGAGGGGGCTTCGGCGGACGAGCGCCGCCGCTACTACTGCTTGACGGAGCGAGGCCGGCAAGTGGCCGAGGCCGAGGCCCTCCGCCTCAGCGAGCAAGCTGCCGCCGCCCGGCGTCTGCTGCGCGGCGAGGAGGGCGGATGAGTTCACGGCCCCGTCCCCAATCCGTGGGCGGAGTCTTCGGGCTGCTGACCAGGGTGCTGCTCTACCTTTATCCCGGTGAATTCCGCCGCCGCCACCGGGAGGGAATGCTTCGCCTTTTTGTCGAGATGCAGCGTGAAGCCCGACGGCGAGGCCGTTTGAGTCTGGCCGCCTTCAGACTGACGACGCTGGCCGATCTGATCTACAACGGCGCCGCCTCCCGCCTGGAGGCCTGGTTGGGCGCCCCCTCGCCTCGACCCTCGCCAACTCGCCAAACCCCAGGGAGCCCCAGGCCGCAAGGAGCCGCAACCATGTCGACTTTTTTTCAAGACCTGCGCTACGGCGCACGCAAGCTCGTTCACCGCCCGCTTCACAGCGCCGTCATCATCTTCACGCTGGCGCTGGGAATCGGAGTCAACACGGCCATCTTTTCGTTGGTGCATGAGATCTTCCTCAAACCGGCGCCCTATCGCGACCCGTCCACGGTGGTGATGTTATGGCCCGAGAACTGGTTCTCGGCTTCGGAGTTCGATTACTACCGCCAAGGACTCTCCGAAGTGGCCCAGACTGCGGCCATCTACGGCGATTCCGTCACCTTGACGGGAATGGAAAACCCGGCCCGCTTGAGCGGCGCACGCGTCAGCGACAATTTCTTTCAGGTGGTGGGCGTGGAGGCCGCCTTAGGACGCGTTTTGCGTCCCGGAGACTCCCGAACCCAGCCGGTCGTCATCAGCCACGCCTTGTGGACCTCGCTGATGGGGGGCGATGCGGCCGTCTTGGGACGCGAACTGAGGCTGGACGGGAAAATCCACCTTGTGGCGGGCGTCATGCCGGCCGGCTTTCACAGCCTGCCCATGCAGGCCGACGTGTGGCTGCCCATGACGACCGACACTTCCTCCAGCTCCTACGAGGGGCTCTACCATCTCAAGCTGCTGGCCCGGCTGGGCCCGCAGGCGACGCTCGGCGCAGTGTCGCGGGAACTGCGTTCGCTGGCCCTGCGACGGGCCCAGGCCAGGCCCGACCTTCATGGCGAGGAGTACGGACGCCAGGCCGACGCCCGGCCCATCGCCTCGGTGGTGGCCTACGACCAGCGGACGCCGGTGCTGCTGGTGCAGATGGCGATGCTTCTGGTCCTGCTCATCGTCTGCGCCAATCTGGCCAACCTGCAGTTGGCGGCGGGGTCGGTGCGGGGAGGGGAACTGGCCCTGCGAACCGCGCTGGGGGCCGGCCGGCGCCGGCTGCTGCGTCAGTTGCTAAGCGAAAGCCTGATGCTGGCGCTGCTGGGCGGAGGAGCCGGAGTCGCCTTGGCCGCGCTGATCATGGAAACGGTACGTTTGCCCGAGGAGACGCCTCCCTGGATCGACCCCGCCTTGAATCCCTCGGTGCTGGCCGCGGCTGCGGCCATCTCGTTGCTGTGCGGCGTCCTCTTCGGACTGCTGCCCGCCTGGCGCCATTCCCGCACCGACCTGGGACACCTGCGCGCCGGCGGACGCGCCCATTCCGCCGCCGGCGGACGCCTGCGCACCGTCCTGGTGGCGGCCGAAGTGGCGCTGGCCCTGCTCCTGACGGCGGGAGCCGGACTGGTGCTGGAAAGCTTCTACAAGGTCAGCCGGGTCGATCCCGGGTTCCGCCCCGAACGGCTGCTGACCCTGCGTCTGACCCCCACCGGGTCGACCACGGCCCAGGACGCCAACCTGCTCGACTACTACGAACGGGTGCGCCAGTCCGTGCAATCGCTGCCCGGCGTCCAGTCGCTGGGGATGGCCCAGCACGTGGCCTTGCGCGACAGCCCCTGGTTCACGCTCATGCATCCTCAGGACCACCAGTCCCCCAATGGACGCGGCTTCCCGGTCAACATCATGACGGCGGACGCGGGCTACTTCCCCACGCTGGGAATCCCCCTGCTGCAGGGCCGCCTCTTCGCTCCCCAGGACACGCCGCAAAGCGCGCCGGTTGTAATCGTCAATGAAGCCCTGGTGCGCAAGTACTGGCCCTCGGAAAGCCCCTTGGGCAAGCGCATCGGCATCCACCGCGGCGGGGAACGGGTGGAACTGGAGGTGGTGGGGGTAGTGGGCGACGTTCCCTACCTGGGATTGGGAAGCAGCGTGTGGCCGCGCCTCTATGCGCCCTTCGACCAGTCGCCCCGCAACGCCATGTGCCTCTTTGCCAGGACCGCCGGTCCGCCGGAGCAATGGACGGCGTCCATCCGCCAGAGCGTTTGGGCCGTCGAGCCCGACGTCCCCATCACCCGCGTCAGCTCCCTTGAGGACGTCGTGCAGGACTCGCTGCTGATGCAGCGTCTGCTGGCCCAGTTGCTGGGCGCCTTCGGACTGCTGGCCCTGGCCCTGGGCGCCAGCGGAATCTACGGCGTGGTCTCCTACAGCGTGACCCGGCGGACGCGCGAAATCGGCTTGCGGGTGGCACTGGGCGCCTCGCGCGGGAGGGTGCTGGGCCAGATCCTGGCCCGGGCGCTGCGTCCGGTGCTGGCGGGACTGGCCCTGGGACTGGCGGGGGCCTGGATTCTCTCCGGCATCCTCACCATTCAGCTTTACGGAGCCTCGCCCCAGGATCCTCTGCTTCTCGCCGGGGCCGCCTGCGTCCTGCTGCTGACCGCTCTGCTGGCCACCCTGCTGCCGGCCCGCCGGGCCCTGGGCATCGACCCCGCCGGAGCCCTGCGCCAGGAGTGAGCGCTGCTTGGACGGCCAGGAGCGGTTTGGGTATCCTGAGACGCTATGATTTCTAGAAGCGCTTGGGGGATGGTTTTGGCGGCGCTGATGGCGGCTCAGGCCTTGGGCCAGGTGCCGCATCCGCGCGATGTCTTTGGATTCGAGCCGGGAGCCGACTACAAGCTGGCCGACTACGGGCAACTGGCCGACTACTACCGCAAGCTGGACGCTGCCAGTCCGCGGGTGCAGGCGATCGAGATCGGCCAATCGGTGCTGGAACGGCCCATGCTTCTGCTCTTCATCTCCAGCTCCGACAACCTGGCCCGCCTGGAGGAATGGCGCACCGCCAGCGAAAAGCTGGCCCGCGCCCGCATTTCGGCCGAGGAAGCCGAAAGGCTGGCCGATCAAGGCAAGGCCATCGTCTGGATCGACGCCGGACTGCACGCCACCGAGCGCGCCGCCGCCCAGATGGCCCCCTTGCTGGCCTACCGCGTGGCCACCGAGGAAACGCCCGAGATGCGGCGCATCCGCGACGACGTGGTGCTGCTTCTCATGCCCATCATGAATCCGGACGGGCTGCAGATCGTGGTCGACTGGTACAAGCAGGTGCTGGGGACGCCCTACGAAACCGCCTCGCCGCCCGAGCTCTACCACCACTATGTGGGCCACGACAACAACCGCGACTGGTTCATGAACAACATGCCCGAGTCGCAGGCCGTCAACCGGGTGCTTTACACCCAGTGGTATCCGCAGGTTGTTTACAACCACCATCAGACCGGCCCGGCTTGGGCCCGCATCTTCCTGCCGCCCTTCAAGGATCCGGTCAATCCCCGCATCCATCCCGGCGTCACCACCGGGGTCAATCTTTTCGGCAGCGCCATGGCCAACCGCTTCGCCCTCAAGCGCATGCCGGGAGTGGTTTCCGACGTCATCTACAGCATGTGGTGGAACGGCGGCATGCGCACCGTCCCCTACTTCCACAACATGATCGGGCTTTTGACCGAGACCTCCCACTCCACCCCCACCCCGCGCTATTACGATCCCGAGAAGCGTCCCGCGTCGGTGGCGTCGCGGCGGGGCAGTCAGGGCGTGCCCACCGACGGCACCGACATCTTCTACCCCTACCCCTGGCAGGGAGGCGAATCGCACTTCCGCGACGCCGTCGACTACATGCTGACGGCCTCGATGGCCGTCCTCGACCTGTCCTCCAACCTGCGGCGCCAACTGCTCTTCAACATCTACAGCATGGGACGCGACGCCATTCAGGCGGCTGAGGACGACTTCTACGCTTACGTCATCCCGGCCCATCAGTGGGACGCGGGCGAGGCGGCCGCGCTGGCCGAGGTGCTGCGTCAGGGCGGCATCGAGATGGAAAGGGCGGTGGCGCCATTCCAGGCCGGCGGACGCACCTTCCAGTCCGGCTCCATCATCGTTCCCGCCGCCCAGGCCTTCCGCCCCTACCTGCTCGACCTGATGGAGAAGCAGGACTATCCCGACCGCCGCCGCACGCCCGACGGACCGCCCGATCCGCCCTACGACCTGGCCGGATGGACGCTTCCCATGCAGATGGGCGTGGAGACGGTGCGCGTGGAGGAGGAATTCCAGGCCGACACCCGTCCGCTCGAGGGCGCCGTGCGGGTGCTGGCGGGAGCGGTGGACGAGCCCTCGGGGCCCGGATACTTCCTCTCGGCCCGCAGCAACGCCGCCGTTCGTGCCGTCAACCAGTTGCTCGAAGAGGACTTCCAGGTGGCCTGGATCGACGCTCCCGCCGACGAAGAGGACGGATACTACGTGGCGCCTCGCCAGGTCGACGGATTGCTCCGCCGGATGGCGGCTGACCTGGGAGTCGACTTCAAGGCCTTGCCCCAGCCGCAGAGTCCCCGCTGGCTCAAGCGTCCCCGGGTAGGACTCTACAAGTCTCACGTGGCCAACATGGACGAAGGCTGGACGCGCTGGCTGCTGGAAAACTACGCCTTCGAACTGGTCAGCTTGCAGGACGAGGACATCCGCCGGGGAGACCTCTCCGGCATCGACGTCATCGTGCTTCCCGACCACTCGGCCGAGCGCATCCTCAACGGCCACCGTCCCGGTTTCATGCCCCACCAGTACGTGGGCGGGCTGGGACTGGAGGGCGCCCTGGCGCTCAAGCGCTACGTGCAGGAGGGCGGCCGGCTGGTGGCGCTGGACGGCGCCTGCGACTTCGCCATCGAGCAGTTCGGATTGCCCCTGCGCGATGCCGTTGGGGGTTTGCCCCCGCAGCGTTTCTTCATCCCCGGTTCGCTGGTGCGCCTGAGCGTCGACACCTCCCACGCCCTGGGACGCGGCATGCAGAAGGAAGTGGCCGCTTCCTTCGTGCGCAGCCGGGCTTTCGAGATCGTCGAGCCCAGCCGCCGCGGCGAGGGCGGCGTAGAGGACACCAAGCCGGCGCCGCCACCGCCCGTCGAGGTGGTGGCCCGCTATGCCGCCGAAGACATCCTCATGAGCGGATGGGCTTTGGGCGAGCAGCGCTACCTGAGCGGCCGAGCCGCCCTGGTGCAGGTGGAGATGGGAGAAGGCCAGGTAGTCCTCTTCGCCTTCCGCCCCCAGTTCCGCGGCCAGCCTCGGGCCACCTACAAGCTCTTTTTCAACGCCTTATTGGCCCCCTGAGCTCGTACTTCGGGCCGTCGGGCCGGACGCCTGGGAGGGAAAAACGACGTATTTGGAAGCTGATGCCGAGATAGGGACACAATCAAAAAACGTCGTTTTTCCCTCCCAGGCGCTCTTGCGTTATGCTCCTGGGCGGAGGTATTTCCGTGAGCCCTTCTCCAGATCATTCATCCGGCCCTGATGCAAACTCCGCTCCTGCTCAAGCCGAAGCTAAAGGACTCAGCGCCGACGCTTACAAGCCGCTCGAGCCGGGACAGCAATACCAACCCTATGTCCCGGCCAGCGAGTCGCCCCTCGAGTTCACCCTCAAGGCGGTGGTGGCGGGGATCCTCTTCGGCATCCTCTTCGGGGCGGCCAACGCCTACCTGGGGCTTCGGGCGGGATTGACCATCTCAACCTCCATTCCCGTGGCCGTCATGACGGTGGCCGCCTTCCGCCTGCTCTCCAGGATGGGATCGTCCTCCAGCATCCTGGAAGCCAACCTGTCCCAAACCACGGGGTCGGCCTCCAGTTCGCTGGCTTCCGGCATTATCTTCACCCTGCCGGCGCTGTTTCTTTGGGGGCTCGACCCGACCCTGATGCAGATGACCTTCCTGGCCCTCTTCGGAGGATTGCTGGGAGTGCTCTTCATGATTCCCCTGCGCCGCTTCCTCATCCAGGGCGAGCACGGAAACCTGCCCTACCCCGAGGGGACGGCCTGCGCCGAGGTGCTGGTGGCCAGCGAGATCGGCGGATCGCGGGCCAAGAACGTCTTCCTGGGACTGGGCGTGGGCATGCTGCTCAAGGGCATCACCTCAGGACTCAAGGCCCTGGTGGGCAGCATCGAATTTCATATTCCGTTTCTCAAGAAAGGCCAACTGGGAAGCGACGTTTCGGCGGCTCTGCTGGGAGTGGGATACATCCTGGGTCTCCGCATCGCCTTCATCATGGTAGGCGGCGGACTGCTCTCCTGGCTCATCATCATTCCGCTGCTGGCCTGGTGGGGCGAGGGACGGGCCGCTCCCCTCTATCCCGAAACCCAGCTCACCATCGCCGAGATGAGCCCGTCCCTGCTGTGGACGCGCTACGTACGCTACATCGGCGCCGGCGCAGTGGCCGCCGGCGGACTCGTCACCCTCATCAAGTCCATCCCCACCATGATCGAGAGCTTCCGGGTGGGCGCCCGTCAGATTCAGGACCGCATCAGCACAGCCCAGGACAAGAGCCAGGGCGGACCCGCTGAAGACCGCACTCAGAAAGACCTGCCACTCAGCGTGGTGGGCGGCGGCGCCATCCTGATTGCCCTGGGGATGGCCCTGGTCCCCTACGTCTTCGGACCCGTGGAGAACTTCGCCTTTCGCTTGCTGGCGGCTTTGCTGGTGGTGATATTCGCCTTCTTCTTCGTCACCGTCTCCTCGCGCATCGTGGGCCTGGTGGGCGTCACCTCCAATCCCACCAGCGGAATGACCATCGCCACCCTGCTGGGCACGGCCTCCATCTTCCTGCTGCTGGGGATGGTGGACGACAGCGGCAAGGCCGCCGCCATCACGGTGGGTTGCGTGGTGGCCATCGCCGCCTCCATCGCCGGCGATACCTCTCAGGACCTGAAGACGGGATTCCTGCTGGGCGCCACTCCTTTCCGGCAGCAGAGCGCCGAACTGATCGGCGTCCTCACCTCGGCCGTCTTCGTGTGCGGCGCGGTGCTGCTGCTGGACCAGTCCTACGGCTTCGGAACCCAGGAATTGCCGGCCCCTCAGGCCACCTTGATGAAGCTGGTGATCGAGGGCGTACTGCAGAGTTCGCTGCCCTGGGGACTGGTGCTGATCGGCGTGGGCATCGCCCTGCTTTGCGAGCTCTTTCGCATCCCCAGCCTGCCTTTCGCCGTGGGCGTCTATCTGCCTGTCACCACCACCTTCCCGGTCTTTCTGGGCGGACTGCTGCGCTGGAGGATGGAAAAATCGGCTGCCGACCCGGGACAGGTCGACCGCCGCCGTGAACGCGGCATCCTCTTCGGATCGGGACTGGTGGGCGGCGAGGGACTGGTGGGGGTCCTCATCGCCTTCTGGGCCCTCTACACGGGAACCGGGGTGGAAGGCCTGGGCACGGCATGGGCCGGCCCCCTCGCTCCCTGGCTGGGCGCCGGCGCTTTGCTGCTGCTCATCCTCTACTTCCGCCGCCGCTGTCTGTAGACTGGCGCAAACACCAACTTCCAGGTTCCCAACTCACAAACGCGGCTCGCGGCTGCGGTGAAATCCCCGCCTGGAACAGCCCCAATCCACAAGCCTATTTCGGCACTTAAAAGTTGGGCTTTGGGAATTGGAAGTTGCGAAGCTCAGCCTCACCAGATTTTTTTGCTGAACGGTGAGGGACGGACACCCTGCGGCACGTTTTATTGAGCACGAGGGAAGGAGTCAGCGCCTATCGCGGAAACTCCTTTGTTCTCATGTTCTCAAGTCGGAGAGGCCGCGGTAGGCGCTATTTAGACACGGCGAGCCATGAAGAACGGTCAACTGATCTCATTTCCCAAGGAAGCTCTTGGAGTTCTGCGTCCCGGCGCCGAGGAGCTGGTTGATCCGCTTGACCGGTACGATCAGGCGCTGACCCTTTCGCTGCTCCATGACATCGGACGCGAACTGAGTTCGATTCTCGACACCGACGCGCTGCTGGAACGCATCGCCGAACTTGTGGGCGACCTGATCGACTACCAGGCCTTCAGCCTTTACCTGCTGGACGACCCCAACCAAATGCTGGTGGAGCGCTTCTCGCGCACCCGGCACAAGGAGTCGGGCGCCCGCCCCGCTCTCAAATTGGGCCAGGGCGTCTGCGGGCGAGCCGCTCAGAAGCGCCGCTCGATCAGGGTCTCCGACTTGCGGCGCCATTGCCGCACACGCTCTTCTCTGCCCGACAACAAGGTGCGTTCGTTGCTCTCGGCTCCTCTCATCCGCAAAGGACGCGTGATGGGCGTGGTCAACCTTGAGAGCCATCGGGTCAACGCCTTTTCGGAGCGTCACGAGAAGATCCTGATGACGCTGGCCTCCTCCATCGCCATCGCGCTGGAGAACGCCCGGCTTTATGAAGAGCTGCGCGACAAGGAGGCCTCCCTGGAAAACGACTTGAGTACGGCCCGCCAGGTGCAGAAAGGACTCTTGCCGGCTTGCGTGCCCTCCGTTGAGGGGCTCGAAATCGGCAGCGTCTGCCGTCCCTGCCGTCACCTGGGAGGCGACTTCTACGACTTCCAGCGGACTCGTTCAGACCAGTTGGCCGTGGCCGTGGGAGATGTTTCGGGCAAGGCTACCGCCGCCGCCCTTTTCGGCTCCCTGGCTATTGGCATCCTGCGCAGCCAGATCTCACAGCACCACTGCTCCCCTGCCGGCTTGCTGCGCCATGTCAATACGCATCTGCTGGGAACGGCCCTCGACAGCCGCTTCCTGGCCCTGACGCTGGCGTCCTACCATGCCGGGCGCCGGCGTCTCAGACTGGCCAACGCCGGACTGCCGCGTCCTCTGCTGGTGCGCCGGGGGCAAGCTCGCGAAATCGATGTCGCCGGAGTGCCGCTGGGGCTGTTTCCGGACACCAGCTACGAGCAGGCCGAGATCGATCTTGAGGAGGGCGACGTGCTGGTGATTGCCACCGACGGTATCCATGAGTCCTGCGACGCCAACGAACGCGAGTTCGGGTCCTTGCTGGAGCAAAGACTGCTCGACCTGTGCGACCGCAGCGCCCAGGAGATTGCCGAAGCCCTGCTCTGCGACAGCCGCCAGCACGGGAGCTCCAATCCCGTCTACGAAGACGACCGCACCGTAGTCGTCCTCAAATGCGTCCGCTAGACAGTCCGCGGCAAGCCGGCGGCTCGCGGCTTGTCTCAGGATCGCCGCAGGGATGCGCCTCCCACCATCCCTGAGTCAGCCTGCTCTCCCGGCTGCATGCAGCCGGCTGGTGCCCCAGCCCCTGCGCCGCTGGCGAAAAGCAGGCTGCCGCCGGCCTGGTGGGAGGCGCATCCTTGCGGCGATCAGCACGCTGCCGGCAAAAGCATCCCCGAGTCAGCCTGCTCTCCGGGCCGCATCCACCCGCCGCGCCCCAGCCCCTGCGCCGCTGGAGAAAAGCAGGCTGCCGCCGGCCTGGTGGGAGGCGCATCCTTGCGGCGATCAGCACGCTGCTTCAAGCTGGCTGAGCAGCCATTCCTTGAAGGCTTCTTCATCCAGGCAATAGGCTTCGATGCCCAGGGCGAAGATCTTGTCGGGGGGTAGCTCAAGCTCTTCCAGGCGCACCGCATCCTTCTCGGTAGTGGCGATGAAATCGGCGGACGCGCCCCGCAAAGCTGCCACGACCTGATCGACTTCCCGCTGCCGGTACCAATGATGATCGCGGTAAAAATGCTCCCCGGCCACCTTGATCCCCAGGCGCGACAGGTCGCGGACGAACTGACGGGGCCGGGCCAGGGCCGCCAGGGCCAGCGCCGATTCCCCCGGCGCCTCATCCAGGCCGAAGCGGCGCCCCGACGGCACCTCGGTCCAGCCGACAGGACGGTGGGCGAAGCGGAACAGGGGCGCCTCGGGGTTGAGGCTGCGCGCCGCGTCCCCGGCCACGGCCAGCTCATCTTCCCCCAACAAATGGCAGCGGGTCAGCAACAGCGCATCGGCCCGCCTGGCCGCCCTCAGGGGTTCGCGCAGCAGTCTTCCCTCCGACCGCGGGTCGTCCGCCTCCAGCAGCAGCAAGTCGACGTTCCGGTACAGACGCAGGTGCTGAAACCCGTCCTCCAGGATGAAGACGAGAGGGCCGGGGTCGGCGGCGGCGCCCAAGATGAGGCCGGCTGACCGCTCGCGCCGCCGCCCCACCCCCAGCATGGCCTCGGGAACCTGACGGGCCAGCATCAATGCCTCGTCCCCGGCCTGGCGCACCGCGGCGGTCGCCGGCTCTTTGCCCGAGCTCACCAGCAGGTTGCTTTTCTCAGCCTCGGAACGGTAGCCACGGCTGAGAATGGCCGGCTTGCGCCCTTCCCGCAGCAGCAGGCGGGCCAGGTAGGCCGTTACGGGAGTCTTGCCCGCGCCCCCCACGGACAGGTTGCCCACGCTGACGACCGGTCGCAGCAGCCGAATGCGCTTCAGCCACCCCCTCTGGTAGGCCCCCGTCCTCAGGCGCCCCAGCCAGCCGTAAACTCGGGAAAGCAGGGTCATCATCGATCCTTACCGCCCTCGGGCTCCCCCAGGCAGGGCGCCAGAATTTCGAGGGTCCTTTCCAGGGCTCCCTGGCTGCTGCGCATGACTTTGCGGGCGTTGCGTCCCAACCACTCGGCGGCGGTCGGATCCTGCAGCAGATGAAGCAGACTTTGGCTCAGTTCCTCAGGTCCGCTGACCTGCAGGGCGGCGTAAGCCTCGGTAAAGCTGCGGGCCATCTCGCGGAAGTTTTCCATATGGGGGCCGAAGAGGACGGCTTTGCCGAAGTAGGCCGGTTCGAGAATGTTCTGTCCTCCGCCCCGCACCAAGCTGCCTCCTACAAAAACAACGTCGGCGCATTGATAGAGGTAGCGCAAGTCGCCGATGGTGTCGACCAGCAAGATGTCGGGCGCAGGCCCCTGATCCGCCTCCTCCAGGCGGGAACGCCGCAGGACGCTCAAGTCCCGCTTGCGGGCCAGCGACTCCACCGCGTCGCAACGGTGAGGATGGCGGGGAGCCAGCACCATGCGCAGGGGTTCGAAGTCGCGCCGCACCCGCAGCAGACAATCCATGAGCAGTTCCTCTTCGCCTTCCCGGGTGCTGCCGCAGACCCAGATCCGGCTCTCAGCAGCCGCAGGGTCTTGGAGAGGCCGCCCCTCCGCCCTGAGCAGGCTTGCCACCCGCCGGGCCAACTCCTCGCGCTGGGGGTCGGGACTCAAGCTGAAGTCGTACTTCAAGTTTCCCGTCCAGTGCACCTGCTCGGGAGCGGCGCCCATCTCCAGCAGACGCTTCTTATCTTGCAGCGTTTGTACGCACAGGGCCTTGAAGGTGCGCAGCAAGGGCGCGAAGAAGAAACGCAGCCTGCGGTAGCGTCGGAAGGAAGCGTCGGAGAGCCGTCCGTTGACCAGGGCCACCGCCACGCCGCGCGAGCGGGCCGCCAGCAGCAGCCCGGGCCAGAGTTCGGTTTCGGCCACGACGATGGCGCGGGGATGCAGGTGCTTGAGGATGCGCTTGTAGAGCCATTGCCAGTCAACGGGAAAATAGAAGGTGCTGGCCTGCTCCCTGAAAAGCCGGCGGGCCTGCTCTTGCCCGGTGTCCGTAGTGGTGCTCAAGAAGACCTGAACACCCCTTTCCGCCAGGGCTCTCACCAGCGGTTCCACGGCGTTGACTTCGCCTACCGAGACGGCGTGCACCCATACCTTCGGCCCTGGCGCGGGTTGACGCAGGCTTGGCGGCAGGCGCCACAGGCGGCGGCTCAGTTGCAGGCCTTTGCGTCCGCCCAAGAGGGTGCGCCAGACGTAAAAGGGCAGATAGAGTCCCAATGCCAGGGTGTAGAGGAAAGCATATAAGAGACCGGCAATCTTGAGCATGGGACTGTTCCGTCGCCGAAACGCTACATCTTAGAAGCTGCTTGTGCTATTCTGCAAGGCCTTCGCAGGGCGGCTTGCGCAGGTGGAGACGGCCCCGTCCGGAGGCCCTGCGACGCCTCGGCGCCAGCTACCGATCCCCGTCCTGGGGAAACGGGCTTTGAAATCAGCGCTGAGCCTGTTAAAATAAATGTTTTGGTCCGCTTGACAGGCAAGAGCGCGGCGGGCTATGATTCGAGGCTCGTTTGCAAGGGCCCCGGTGTGGCCCGAGAAAAAGCGATTTGGACGAAGTCAATTTGATGCTTCGGCATCTTTTTTTGTTTATAGAGGATTAGGAGTAGAAGGGCGTGCCCACTTTTAACCAGATGGTCCGCAAGGGACGCAAGAAGGTCAGCACCAAGACCAAGAGCCCGGCTCTTCAGAACTGCCCCCAGAAGCGCGGGGTCTGCGTGCGCGTATACACGCAGACGCCCAAGAAGCCCAATTCGGCGCTGCGCAAGGTGGCTCGCGTGCGGTTGACGAACGGCATCGAGGTGACGACCTACATCCCGGGCATCGGCCACAACCTGCAGGAGCACTCCATCGTGCTCATCAGGGGAGGCCGTGTGAAGGACCTTCCCGGCGTGCGTTATCACGTCATTCGCGGAACCCTGGACGCAGTCGGAGTGGAAGGCCGCAACAGCGCCCGCTCCAAGTACGGCACTAAGAAGCCCAAGGCGTAGTGGAGTCGATCGATGCCAAGACGTAGAGAAGTTCCCAAGCGCGAAACGCCCCAGGATCCGATTTTCGGCTCCCCCTTGGTGAGCCGCTTCATCAACTGCCTGATGGTGGACGGCAAGAAGAGTACTGCCGAGCAGATCTTCTACGATGCCATGAAGATCATCGAAGAGCGGGCTGGTGAAGATCCCACCAAGATCTTCAAGAAGGCCCTTGACAACGCCAAGCCCATGGTCGAGACCAAGTCTCGCCGGGTGGGCGGTTCGACATATCAGGTGCCCATCGAGGTCAATCCTCACAGGCGCACCGCTTTGGGCATCCGCTGGCTGGTCGGTTTCGCCCGCGCTCGGGGTGAGCGCACCATGGCCGAACGGTTGGCCAATGAGCTGCAGGACGCTTACAATAACAGGGGCGGCGCGATTCGCCGCCGAGAAGACGTCCACCGCATGGCGGACGCCAATAAGGCATTCGCCCACTACCGCTGGTAGCGATAGTCGGCAACGGTAATCGGCCCGGCTTTCGGGACTGGGCCGACCTCGCAAATAGAGGCTGGAAAATTCCGGCGGGACGAGAAGGACGCGCCTGCGTTCCAAATTATGGCCCGCGGCACCCGATGCGGCGAACGGTTCGTCGAAGAGATCGGGTTTCCTGACTTCGAAAACGATAGGAGAACACGGGCGAGGAGGCCCTGAGAGGGCGTCCTCGCACAAGTGTTTATTGGTATAGACGTGGCTAAGAGAAGAGTACCGCTGGAGAAAACGCGAAATATCGGCATCATGGCCCATATTGACGCCGGCAAGACGACGACTACCGAGCGTATCCTGTTTTACACCGGCATCAATTACAAGTTGGGAGAGGTGCACGAGGGCAGCGCCACCATGGACTGGATGGTCCAGGAACAGGAGCGCGGCATTACGATTACTTCGGCTGCCACGACCTGCTTTTGGGGCGACCATCGCATCAACATTATCGATACCCCCGGACACGTAGACTTCACCGCCGAGGTCGAGCGCTCGCTGCGCGTGCTGGACGGCGCCGTGGCCGTTTTCGACGCCGTTTCCGGTGTCGAGCCCCAGTCCGAGACCGTGTGGCGGCAAGCCGACAAGTACCGCGTCCCCCGCATCGCCTTCATCAACAAGATGGACCGCCTGGGAGCCGATTTCTTCGCCTCCCTGGAGTCGATGAAGAAGAAGCTGCACGCCCATCCGGTGGCCGTGCAGATTCCTATCGGCGCCGAAGAGAACTTTGACGGCGTGATCGATCTGGTCTCCATGAAGGGCTACATCTACGAGGTGGAGACCCTGGGCGCCCAGTACAACGAGGTGGAGATTCCCGAGAATCTGCGGGAAACCGCCGAGAAATACCGCGAGAAGATGATCGAGGCGGTGGCCGAAACCGATGACGAGCTGCTGGAAAAGTACCTGGGCGGCGAGGCGCTGAGCGACGAGGAAATCCGCAAGGGAATCCGCGCCGGCACCTGCTCGCTGACCTTTACGCCCTGCATTTGCGGCTCGGCCTTTAAGAACAAGGGCGTTCAGCCCCTCCTCGACGCCATCGTCCACTACCTTCCTTCCCCCGTCGATGTCCCGGCCATGACCGGAACCGATCCCGAAAGCGGCCAAGAAGTCAAGCGTAAGAGCTCCGACGACGAGCCCTTCTCGGCTCTCATTTTCAAGATCATGACCGACCCCTACGTGGGCCAGTTGGCCTTTCTGCGGGTCTATTCAGGATCGCTGCTGGCCGGCTCCAACACCTATAACGCCACCCGCCAGCGCAAGGAGCGGGTGGGGCGTTTGCTCAAGATGCACGCCAACAAGCGCGAAGAGATCCAGGCGGTCTTCTCCGGCGACATCGCCGCCGCCGTGGGCCTCAAGCAGGTTTCGACGGGCGACACCATCTGCGATCCCGACCATCCCGTCATTCTGGAGTCGATGGAGTTCCCCAGCCCGGTCATCTCGGTGGCCATCGAGCCAAAGACCCGGGCCGACCAGGAGAAGCTGGGTTTTTCGCTGCAGAAGCTGATGCAGGAAGACCCCACCTTCAAGGTCCACAACGATCCCGATACGGGCCAGACCATCATTTCGGGAATGGGCGAACTGCACCTCGAGATCATCGTCGACCGCCTCTTGCGCGAATTCGACGTCGACGCCGCCGTGGGCAAGCCCCAGGTGGCCTACAAGGAAACCATCAGCCAGGCCTCCGAGGGGGAGGGGCGCTTCGTGCGCCAGACCGGCGGACGCGGACAGTTCGGCCACGCCAAGATCCGCATGGAACCCGGCGAACCCGGCCAGGGATTCGTTTTCGAGAACGCCATCGTGGGAGGAGCCATTCCCCGCGAGTTCATCGGTCCCGTGGAAAAGGGCTGCGAAGAGGCCATGGAAGGCGGCTTTTTGGCCGGTTATCCCATGGAAGACGTCAAGGTGACCCTCTACGACGGCTCCTATCACGATGTCGACTCTTCGGAAATGGCCTTCAAGGTGGCCGGATCGATGGCCTTCAAGGACGCTGCCGCCAAGGCCAAGCCGGTCTTGCTCGAGCCCGTCATGAAGGTCGAGGTGGTGGTTCCCGAGGAATATATGGGCGACGTGATCGGCGACCTCAACGGCCGCCGGGGACGCATCGCCTCCATGGAGCCGCGCGGCAACAGCCAAGTGGTGACCGCTTACATCCCGCTGGCCGAAATGTTCGGCTATGCGACTTCTCTGCGCTCCTTGAGCCAGGGAAGGGCCAATTACAGCATGCACTTTGAACGTTATGAGAGACTGCCCGCTTCGCAGGCCGAGGAACTGATCGCCAAGGCCCGCGGGGTAGTCAACAGCTAAGGCTCAAGAAAGGAAGGCGCCCGGCAGCCATGCGCCGGGCCGCAAACGCGACGCAAAAGGACGAACATAATGGCAAAAGAGAAGTTCGAACGCACCAAACCGCACGTCAACATCGGCACGATCGGTCACGTGGACCACGGCAAGACGACGTTGACGGCGGCGATCACGACGATATTGGCCAAGAACAATCCGGGGATCCAGGTTCGCAGTTTCGATTCGATCGACAACGCGCCGGAGGAGAAGGAGCGGGGGATCACGATCGCCACGGCGCACGTGGAGTACGAGACCGAGAACCGCCACTACGCCCACGTGGACTGCCCGGGTCACGCCGACTACGTCAAGAACATGATCACGGGAGCGGCTCAGATGGACGGAGCGGTCTTGGTGGTGTCGGCGGCCGACGGTCCGATG
>DATIPQ010000011.1 GCA_035471785.1 Acidobacteriota bacterium | reverse complement strand
GACATAGACGGACATGCGACACCGTAAAGCACACCGCAAGCTGAACCGCACCAGCAGCCACCGCAAGGCCATGTTGCGCACCATGGTGACCGAGTTCCTGGAAAAGGAGCGCATCATCACCACCGTGCCCAAGGCCAAGGAACTGCGTCCCTTCGCCGAGAAAATGATCACGCTGGGCAAGCGTGAAACGCTGCACGCCCGCCGTCAGGCGCTCTCGGTCATCCGCAGCAAAGACGTGGTGCACAAGCTCTTTTCCGACCTGGCCCCGCGTTTCGCCGACCGCAACGGCGGCTACACCCGCATCGTCCGTCTAGGCACCCACCGCAAGGGCGACGCCACCGATTTGGCGCTGCTGGAGCTGGTGGGAAGCGAACTCGAGCCGCCGGTGGAGGAGCCCAAGGCCAAACCCAAGGCCAAGAAAAAGAAGAAGGCCGCCCCCAAGACCAAGAAGACAGCCAAAAAGGCCGAAGCGAAGGAAGAGTCCAAGGCGGAGGCCAAGCCCAAGAAAAAGAAGGCCGCCAAGAAAACCAAAACCGAAGAGGCCGGCGAAGGGAAAGAAAAGAAGACGGCAAAGGCTGAAGCCAAGAAGCCCAAAGCCCAGAAGGCCAAGACCCAGAAAGCCAAGGCCGAGAAAGCCAAGACCCAGGAAGCCAAGACCCAGGAAGCCAAGGCCGAGAAGTCGGATGAGAAGGCCGACAAGCCGGCTAAGGTTAAGGCCAAGGCTAAGAAAGCCGACTCCAAAAAGGCCGAGGCCAAGCCCAGGAAAAAGGCAAAGGCTGGGGACAAGGAAGAGAAGAAAGAGGCTAAGGCCAAGGCCGACAAAGAGAAGGCGGAGGAGTCTTCTAAGGACGACTCGGAAGGCTAGGGGGATTGGAGCCGTCCGGCGCTCCGGTACCATCGCGAAGCCCTCCATAGCCTTGGCGACGGAGGGCCGAAAGGACGCGCCTCCCACGGCTGCGCAATTACCCACGGCTGCGCAATTACCCAACTTACCAGCATCAACTCCTATCGAGGCCGGTCCGGCAGGGAAGCGAGAGGCTAAAGCTGCTATATTGGCCGCTATGCTTGTCAGGACCCTGATTTTCGCCTTGATGACGCTTCTCGGCGCCGTCCCCGCGATGGCCCAATCCCAACAACTGACGCTGGACGACCTCTACCATCCCGACCGCAAGAAGGACTTTTCCGGCTCCCGCCTCACCTTCCGCACCTGGCTTGACAGCGAGCACTACAGCGAGCGCGTACGGGGGGAGCGGGTGGTCAAAGTGCACGCCCTCAGCGGCGACACCAGCCCGCTCATGGAGCGCGAACCCCTGCAAGAGGCTTTCGCCCGCTTGCCCGGCTTCAGCCAGGACGAGGCCAAGAAGGCTTCGCATACGGAGGTTTCTGCCTCCAGCGCCGACGGCTCGCTGTTGCTCTTCAACTTCGGCAACGACCTCTTTCTCTACCGCTCCGGCGGGGACGTCATGCGCCTGACCGATACGCCCCAGATTCCCGAGCAGGAAGAGGACTTCAGTCCCGACGCCCGCATGGTCAGCTTCGTGCGCGGATACAATCTCTACGTCATCGACCTGGAGCGGGTCCGCGAGCGGCGCCTGACCGAGGACGGGGGAGGGGAGATCTACAACGGCGTCCTCGACTGGGTCTACCAGGAAGAAGTCTACGGTCGCGGCAACTTCCGGGCCTACTGGTGGTCTCCCGACTCCAGCGGCATCGCCTACCTGCAGCTGGACGAGACCAAGGTTCCCCATTTCAATGTCATCGATCATCGGCCCGTCCACCTCGAGACCGAGGTCATGCGCTATCCCAAGGCGGGCGATCCTAATCCCGGCGTGCGCCTGGGAATGGTTTCGGCGGCGGGCGGAGAAACCCATTGGATCGACCTTTCCGCTTACGGCAGCCAGGAAATCCTCATCGTGCGGGTGGGCTGGAGTCCCGACGCCGAGCACCTGCTCTTCCAGGTCCAGGACCGCGAGCAGACCTGGCTCGATCTCAACGCCGTCCAGCCCGGAGAGGGCGCTCCCAGGACGGTGATCCGCGAGGAGTCCCCGGCCTGGGTCAACGTGCTGGGACAGCCCGAGTGGCTGGAGGACGGTTCCTTCCTGTGGATGAGCGAGCGCACGGGATGGAGCCATCTCTACAGCTACGGCTCCGACTTTCAGCTCAAAGGCGCGCTCACCGAGGGCGAATGGGACGTCACCGACCTGCATGGCAGTGACGGCCAATGGGTCTACTTCACCGCCACCCAACACGACTACACCGAGCGCCATGTCTACCGGGTGGGGATGGACGGCGAAGGACTCAAACGCCTTTCCCAGCGCGCCGGAACCCACTCGGCCCGCTTCAATCCCGACTGCACGCTCTACATCGATTCCTGGAGCGATTTCGATACGCCCACCCAGGTGCGCCTCTTTCGCGCCGGCGGCCAGGAAGCCCGCGTCATCGACGCCAACCCCGTCGAGGCCCTTAAGGAATACGACCTGCCGCCCCTCGAGCGCCACCAGGTGAAGACCCGCGACGGATTCGTCATGGAGGCCATGATGATCAAGCCGCCCGACTTCGACGAGTCCAAGAAATACCCGGTGATGAGCCACACCTACTCGGGCCCGCAAGCCCCTCAGGTGCGCAACGGCTGGGCCGGGACGCGCATGCTCTGGCACCGCATGCTGGCCCAGAAGGGCTACGTCATCTGGATTTGCGACAACCGTTCGGCCAGCGCCAAAGGCGTCCGGAGCGCCTGGCCCGTCCACCGCAACCTGGGCGAACTGGAATTGCGCGACCTGGAAGACGGCCTCGACTGGCTCAGGCAGAAGCCCTGGGTGGACGCTTCGCGCATCGGACTGTGGGGCTGGAGTTACGGCGGCTACATGACCAGCTACGCCCTGACTCATTCCGACAGCTTCAAGATCGGCATCGCCGGGGCGCCGGTGACCGACTGGCATCTTTACGACACCATCTATACCGAGCGCTACATGGGGCGTCCCCAGACCAATCCCGAGGGATACGAGAAGAGTTCGCCCCTCGAGGCGGCGGGCGATCTTAAGGGCAAGCTGCTGATCGTCCACGGCACCATCGACGACAACGTCCACATGCAGAACAGCATTCAGTTCGTGGACCGGCTCCAGCAGGCCGACAAGAGCTTTCAATTGATGCTCTATCCCGGCTCGCGCCACGGGGTGAGGGATCCCTGGCAGGTCTACCACCTGCAAAAACTCATGACCGCCTTCATCCTCGATAATCTGTAGGTCCTTTTATAGGGGCTTGGTCCGAGTTCGATGAAGGCGGGCGGCCCGCGAGAAAAGTTTAGAGCCACCCGTAGGGTTATCCCACGCCTTCAGCGTTCGGGCCTTGGCCGTCTGAAACCCAGGGTGGCGCCGCCGTCTCGCTTGCGCTCGCCGGGGCTGACCCTGGGCTAGCGAATCTGTCCCCTTCAGGGACAAGAACCGGAGGGCCCCGGCTCAGAATTGATGAGGCGACTGTGTTGAAAAGCAAGTGTCTTCTGGGAGACTTCCGAGCCGGCGACGGAGGAGGTCCGAAGTGCGAATGGCGAAGCTTGAGATCCCCGAAGGGGTGCGATTCGCCCGCCCCCTCCTCCGCCAAAGGCTACGGAGGGCAGGCAGCGACTGTGTTAGAAGTCA
>DATIPQ010000010.1 GCA_035471785.1 Acidobacteriota bacterium | reverse complement strand
TTCCAGGTTGACGTTTTGGCCGGCGGAGCCGCCCGCGGCGGGGCGGGTGGGGAAGCGGGTCATGTTTCCGGCGGCGTCATGGAGGGGCGGGGCGAGGTTGGTGGGCGGCTGGTCGGGGGGGACGCCGCCTTGGCGGTTGATTTCGGTGTATTCGTTGGCTTTGTTGACGGCGTAGGTGTCCTGGGTGTTGGGAAGGTTGCCGAAGGGATCGCCGAAGTCGGCCGAGCGGCGGTTGTAGTTGTCGTCATAGTTGAAGGTGGACTCGAAGGGGGCCGGGTCGTCGCG
Source organism: Acidobacteriota bacterium (assembly GCA_035471785.1). Lineage (NCBI taxonomy): Bacteria > Pseudomonadati > Acidobacteriota > Acidobacteriota bacterium. The sequence continues at coordinate 92,797 of DATIPQ010000010.1, read as the reverse complement.
GTAGTCGGCGGGGGCGGGGCTGCGGTAGGTGACGCCGGTTAGTTCGTAGCGGTCGTTGTAGCGGTAGTTGTCGAAGAGTCCGTTGTCGTGCAGGAAACGTTCGAAGAGAGGGTTGTCGACGTCGTCGTAGTCGTATTGGAATCCGACCAGGATGTTCTGCTCGGGGGTGGCGTCGCGCCAGGCGTGCTCGGAGATGCGGCGCTTGGCGTCGTAGAGCTTGGTGAGGGTGGCGCCGTTGCCCAGGATCTTGTTGCGCACGCGCCAGGGGCCCAGGTAGGTGTAGTCGGCGATGTCCTGCAGGGGGCGGTCGAAGTATTCGGCGTCGATGCCGTCCATGCGGTTGAGCGCGTCGTAGCTGTGGACGGTTTCCAGGTCGATGGTGCCGGCGCCCTCGGTGTTGTCGATGACCAGGACGCGGGTGCGGTTGGACTGGCGGTCGTATTCGAAGTTGAGCTCGACCGGGCGTTCCCAGCCCATTTCGAATCCGCTGCCGTCGAGGCGGATCCACTGGCCTTCCTCCGTCAGGCGGGAGAGGGGGTCGTAGCCGCGGTCCACCCGCGAGAAGTTGTTGCGGGCTTGAGTCAGGCGGTTAAGGGCATCGTAAGCGTAGTCTTGGCGGTCGGTTCCGGGGACCGGCTGGGCGCCGGGAACCAGATCATTCAGGTTGATGTTCTGCTCGACGAGACGGTTGCCGGGGTCGTAGGCGTTGGCGAACTCCACTCCCCGCTGCTCCTCGGTGAACACGACGTTGGAATTTTCATCGTAGGCCACTTCGACGCGGTCGTAGATTCCGTCGTCGCCATCGGGGCTGGAGAGGTCGATCATGCTGTGGCCGGGGCCTTCCAGCGAGACGCGGAAATCGTCGGCGTCGGGATAAACGGTGGTGACCAGCCGGTCGAGATCATCGTAGAGGTAGAGGGTGGCCTGCTGGCTGCCGATGGGATCGGTGACGTCGGAGAGGGCGATGTCGTGGGTCTTGCGGGAGTTGCGGTCGTAGCGGTACTCGTAGTGGATGAGTTCGGTCACGCCGAGAGCGATCCCTCGGGCGCCCGGGTCGCCGTCGAAGCGCTGGGTGAGGATAACGCGGTCGAGATCGTCGAAGCCGGTGCGGGTGAAGTTGCCTTCGGCGTCCTCCACCAGGCGCGTGTTGTGGCGGGAGTCGTAGTCGTAGAAGGTGGGGTGGTCGATGGAGTTGCCGTCAAGCCCGCGGATATGGCTTTCGGTGCGGCGGTTGAGCTCGTCGTAGGCGTGAGTCGTCACGTAGGTTTCGGGGACGCCGTCTGTCGCTCCCGGTCCCGGCAGTTCCAGTTCGCTGACGCTGAGGACGTTGGAGTTCTCGTCGTAGACGTAAGAACGCACGTTGCCCAGGGCGTCGGTGGTGCTGAGGGTGCGGTCGGCGGCGTCGTAGTCCATGAAAGTGGGGTTGTCTTCGGCGTCGAAGCGGGTCAGGACACGCGAGCCGGGGTCGAAGACGGTGTCGTAGCTGGAGTTGGACCCGTCGTCGGGGTTGACATCGGCGCTCTCGTCGCTGGAAAGGTCGATGTCGAGCACCGACTGAAAGCGGCGTCCGATTTCGTCGTAACGGTAGTAGGTGCGCTCCAGCACTTCGGTGATCTCGCCGCTGGTCTTGGAAACGGCGCCGCCGCTATGAGTGAGGGCGTTGGAGGCGTCGTCGTATTGGTAGACCATCCCGTTGCCGTTCTGGTCGCTGGTGGCCAGGCGGCGGTTGTAGAAGTCGTAGAAGTGGTCGGTGAGGTTTCCGCGCCCGTCGCGCATCTGCTCGGCATTCAAGCGGGCGTCGTAGCGGGTGGTTGTGAAGCCGACGAAGGAGGCTCCCGCCAAGTCTTCTGCCGTCTTGTCAGCGGGATAGGACTGGGAAGGGTCGCCGTTGCTTGCCGGGGCGATTCCGTAGAAGGTCTTGAAGCGCAGGCGGCGTTCGTCGTAGATGTGGAAAGTGCGGTTGCCCTCGGGCTGCTGCATGACGCTGAGCTGGTCGTTGCGGTCGTAGGCGTAGCGGGTGATGAGGTCGTTGGCGTCGTTGCCGTCCACCTCGACCCGCGAGGAAAGCAGGTTGTTGACGTCGTCGAAGCTCTGGGAGCGGTCGATGAAGGCATTGGGCAAGGGGTTTCCGTCGAAATCGATGTTGCTGCGGCGGGTCATCAACCGGTTGCCGGCGCCGTCGTAGACATAGAGCGTGCGGTAGTGCGCCCGGCGGCCGTTGCTCAGGGTCACCGGAGCGTCGAACTCCGCCGTCTTTTCCTTGAGGTCGTTGTAGAGAGAGACATATTCGAATCCCCTGGGGTCGATGCGGCGGGTCACCATTCCCAGGTTGTTGACCCGGTAGCGTGTGGTCAGATTGGTGGCGGGGTCGGCCGAGCCGGTGGCGCCGCGGGTCATGGAAGCCATGTATCCAGGAAAGGCCGCCTGGCTGTTGATGTTGCCGGGGCTCAGGGAGGAGAAGCCTCCGGTGTGATAGGTGTAGGTGGTGATGTTGCCGTCGGGGTCGGTGTGGGTGATGAGCTGTCCGAATTCATTGTATTGCCAGCCCTCGGTGATGATCTGAGGGGCGTCCACGCCCCGGGTCACGGTGGGGGCGTCGTAGCGGGTGCGGTTGCCGCGGGTGATCGTCTGTCCCGTGGCCGGATCGATCTCGTCATAGGAATAGGCGTGGGTGAAGTTGAGGCCGTCATAGACGGGGTTCTCGTCGAAAGCCCGCGGCTCGGTGTAGGTCAACTCGCGGCTGAATCGCTCGAAGGTGTCGTAGGTCTTCTCCCAGCGGATGGTTTCGCCGAATCCGCGGTACTCGTATGCGGTCGCCTGGCGGTGGACGGGGTGGTCGGCGAATTCGAAGAACTCGCTGGGATAATCGACCGGCATTTCCATCGCATCGAAGGCCAACCCGGCATCTGAGCGGAAGGGTTGCGAGACTTGAATGGGGACCAAGCAGTCGCAGTCGTGAAGCTGGCGCATTTCCCAGAAGAGAGGTTCGTCCGGACGCAGCGGCGGGTCCCCTTTGCCCGACTCGGTCCAGTTGACCTGGCGGCGCAGGCCGAACCTGCCCGTGCCCGAGAGAGGTCCGCCGGCGCCGGAATGGATTTCGTGGTCGGTGATGTTGTCTTCGCGGTCAATGATGCGCGTGACTGTGTTGTCGGATTCCAGCGGAGGCAGAGGATCGGGCCCCTGGAAGGCGGGCGCTTGGCGGTTCGCGGCTGACTCGATGCCGTAGAAATAGCGGACGTCCTGCCCGTTGATGCGCTTGACGGCCACGCGCCCCTGGCTGTCGTACTCGTATTCGACGGGAACCGCCTGCCGCTCGTCGGTGATGCGGGTTATCTGGCTGGGAAAGAGGGAGTCGTCGTAGCTGAGGGTAGTTGTACGCGGTTTGAAGACCGTAACCTCGGCCAAGTCGGTGTCGGTGATCTCCTCTCCGGGACCGATGTCCGCGAATTGCGTGGCTGGAGTGCTGATGTCGACCAGGTTGCCTTGCCCGTCATAATCGAAGGTCCAGGTGCGCCCGATGTGATCGGTCAGGGAAGCCAGGCGGCAATTGGGGTCGTAGGCGAAATGCACCTTCTGGTTCAAGTCGGTCACCACGGCTGACATGAGTCCGGAGTGGTCCAGGTGGACCTCGGTCCTGTTGCCGTTGGGCTCCTCGATGGAGAGGAGATGGCCCGGCAGTCCTTCCTTGGCCAGCAGGAACTCCCGGCGGCAGCCGCGATGGTGGGTGAGGATCCAGCGGTTGAGGCGGCTGTGCAGTTCCAGCCGCGAGAAGAATCCCTGCGGCGGCTCCCAGCTCTCAATGTGCGGGGAGCCGGGGCGGGGACCGATGCGGGTGATCGGGTAAACGTGCAGGTTGGGCGTGACGATGATGCCCGTCTCCGGGCCGGTGCGCACGATGTACATGTTGTAGGAATTGGAGAAGGACCGCCCGTTGGGCCCGTCGTATTCGACGGCGCTCTGGTGATGGAGGGTGAAGTCGAATCCCAACTTGCGGGTTTCAAATCTGCTGACGGGAAAACTGGTCACAACAGTGCCGTCGTTGGTAAGGACTCCGTGCTCCTGCGGCTCATTGCTGGAAGTGTAGTCAGGGCACTCGCCGCCGCAGCCCGTGCAGGCGGCGCAGCGTTCCACTTGTTGGTTGCCCGGCAAAAGTTCAGCAACGGCATTGGAAGTTGACTGGTCGGCCTGACGGACGGCGGTGACGGTCTTGACCCAGGTTCCGGCGGCGGTGACGATGCGCAGGGTCAGGTCGGCAATGGGAGGCAGGCCGTCGGTGCAGAGGACACCGGTTACCCGTCCCTCGGCGTCGCCATCAGAAGTCAGGTGGGTGAAGCTGCCGTCCTCAAGTCGGCCTGTGACGCCCAGAGACCGGACGGGACCTCCTTTTCCAGGCAGCCCCGCAATATCGAACACGATCTGCCGGCCTTTATACAGAATGGGATTGGGAATCTCTCCTCCGGCTGCTGCGGAGGTGTGAAAAGAGACAGGGGCGGCGGAAAGGATCAGCGTGATCAGAACGACCCATCCGAGTGGACGGAAGAAAGCCTTCATGAACATGTCGTCTCCTTGCAAGCGTTAAAGGGCAAGCGCTCTTTCCGGCAACAAAGCGGCGTTGACGGGCTCAAAGGGGACTGGCTTGAAGAGGTCGTCTTGGCGGCGCGTGATGCGTCCAGTGGATTCGGGCCGTCACATGCAACAAGAGGTTTTCGCGGCGCCGGAACAGGTCCTGCTGGATGTCCAGATATAGAGCGCTTTTTGCCTGTTGAAACGCCCTCGCCCCTCCAAATCCCTCAAAATCTTTGGGTTTTGGAAGCCGGCGGACAAGGGAAGATACGGTCGAGCAAATGCCGGGTATTTTCGCAAAGGAGCGCTTAGCCGCGGTTGCCCAAGAAGTAGAGGATGGGGACGGTCATTCGGGAGAGGAGGAGGGAAGCGACTTCGCCGGCCATGAGGGAGAGGGCCAAGCCCTGGAAGATGGGGTCGAAGAGGATGACTGAGGCGCCTACCACGACGGCGGCGGCAGTGAGCATCATGGGGCGGAAGCGGACGGCCCCGGCGTCGACTACGGCTTGATCGACGGGCATCCCCTGCTTGAGGCGGAGTTCGATGAAGTCGACCAGGATGATGGAATTGCGCACCACGATTCCGGCTCCGGCGATGAAGCCGATCATGGAGGTGGCCGTGAAGAAGGCGCCCATCAGCCAGTGGGCGGGCAGGATGCCGACCAGCGAGAAGGGGATGGCGGCCATGATGATGAAAGGCGTTTTGAGGGACTGAAACCATCCCACGACCAGGATGTAGATGAGCACCAGCACTACGGCGAAGGCCAGTCCCATGTCGCGGAAGACCTCGTAGGTGATGTGCCATTCACCGTCCCACTTGAGCGCCAGCCGGTCCTGGGAGGGCGGCTGGCGCGTGACCCACTGCTCGATCTCGTATCCGGCCCAGTCGGACAGTCCCGCGATCTGCCCCCCCAGATCCCCAACGGCATAGACGGGAGACTCCTCCTGACCGGCCATGTCGGCCATCACGTAGACCACCGGCATCAGGTTCTTGTGGTAGATGCTGGGCTGGCGGACGGTTTCATGCACCTCCACCAGTTCGCGCAGCGGAACCAGTCCCGAGGGCCCGGCCATGCGCAGGTCGAGCAACTCTTGGGGATGGGTGCGCCGCTGCAAGGGAAGCCGCAGGCGGATGTGGACGTCCTCTTCGGAGCGCGGATCGTGCAGCAGTCCGGCGCTGGCGCCGTCCACGGCCAGGCGCAGCGTGCTGGCGATGTCATGGGGAGAGATGCCGTGCAGAGCGGCCTTTTCCTGATCGACCTTGAATTCGACCTTAGGCTGCGGACTCTCGATGGTGGTGTCGACGTCCACCACTCCCGGCGCTTGCCTGAAGATCTCCTCGATGCGCCGCGCCAGCTCGATCTGGCGGGCGTAGTCGGGTCCGTAGACCTCGGTCACCAGCGTGGCCAGCACGGGTGGCCCCGGAGGCACTTCGGCCACTTTCACCGAGGCTTGCGGAGAGGCCGCCGAAACGATGCCTTCGCGCAACCGCTTGGCGATGTCGTGACTTTGCGCCGAACGCTGGTCGCGAGGCGCCAGGTTGACCTGCAAGTCGGCCTGATGAGGCTGATTGCGCAGGAAGTAGTGGCGCACCAGTCCGTTGAAGTTGTAGGGAGAGGACTCGCCCACGTAGATCTGGTAGTCGGTCACCTCGGGGACGCCGGACAGGTACTCGCCCACCGCCATGGCCGAAGCCGCTGTCTCCTCCAGCGGCGTGCCCTCGGGCATGTCGATCACCACCTGAAACTCGCTCTTGTTGTCGAAGGGCAGCATCTTCACCCGCACGGCCTTGAAGTAGAACATCGAGCAGACCGCCAGCAGCAGAAGCAGATTCCCGGCCAGAAAGCCCCAGCGCAGCAGCGGACGGTGGATGAGCGGGTCCATCAGGCGGCGGTAAAGCCGGGTACTCCAGTCCTCCTGCTCGTGAGAGTCTCCATGGCCGCCGCCCCGACGGCCCAGCCGCAGCAGGCGCAGAGAGGCCCAGGGAGTCACCACGAAGGCCACTAGCAGAGAGAAAAGCATGGCCGCCGAGGCGCCCACGGGAATGGGACGCATGTAAGGCCCCATCAATCCCCGCACGAAGGCCATGGGCAAGATGGCGGCGATGACGGCGAAGGTGGCCAGAATGGTCGGATTGCCCACCTCGTCCACCGCTTCCACCGCCACCTTGAGGATCGGACGCCCCCGGTTCTCGGGCAGGCGAGTGTGGCGGACGATGTTCTCCACCACCACGATGGCGTCGTCGACCAGGATGCCGATGGAGAAGATGAGGGCGAAAAGGGTCACCCGGTTGAGCGTGTATCCGAAGAGCAGGAAGACCATCAGGGTCAGGGCCAGGGTGACGGGAATGGCGATGGCCACCGTCCCCGACTCGCGCAATCCTAGCGTGAGCCAGATGAGCAACGATACCGATACCACCGCGATGGCCATGTGAAAGAGCAGTTCGTCGGACTTCTCCTTGGCCGTCTCTCCGTAGTTGCGGGTGACGACAATGTCGACTTCCGAAGGGATAAGCGTGGCCCGCAGGGCCTCCACCCGCTGCAGGACGGTTTCAGCCAGGTCGGTGGCGTTGGTTCCGGCGCGTTTGGCGATGGAGAGGGTCACGGCCGGCAGCAGGCCCGCTGAGGCGGCGCCCTCACCTGGCGCGTGGCCCGCGTCTCCCAGCCGGTGGGAAAAGCGGCGAGCAGGACCGTAGCCCAGAAGCACGTAGTCGGACGCCTCGGCTGGCCCATCCTCGATCTGCGCCACGTCGCTGAGATAAACGGGACGTCCCTGGTGGACCGCCACCACGCAGCGGGCCACCTCCTGGGAATCGGCGAAGAATCGGCCCGTCTCGATGAGGACTTCCCGGCCAGCCGAAGTCAAAGTTCCCGAGTCCACGCGGCTGTTGGCGGCTTGCAGGCGCTGCAGCACGGCGCCCGCTGAAAGCCGGCGGGAGGCCAGTTTGGAGGGATCGAGCTCGACCCTCACTTCGCGCTGGCTCCCTCCAATCAGCGTGATTTCGGAAACGTTCTCGATCTGCTTGATGCGCTCTTGCAACTGGGCCGCCATCTGTCGAAGGGTGAAGTGGTCGTAGCGCGAACTGGCCAGAGTCAGGGCCAGCACGGGTACGTCATCGATGGAGCGCGGCTTGATGAGGGGAGGGGAAGCTCCCGGCGGAATGAGGTCGAAGTTGGCGAACATCTTCTGGTTGAGGCGCACGATGGCGTCCTCTTCGGGGAATCCGACCTCGAAACGTACGATGGCCAGCGCCCCGCCGGGACTGGAGGTGGAGTAGATGTACTCCACCCCGGGGATCTCCCACAGAAGCTGTTCCATGGGACTGGTGACGCGCTCTTCCACCTCCTTGGCGTCGGCTCCCGGCATGGAGACGAAGATGTCGATCATGGGCACGATGATCTGGGGTTCCTCTTCGCGGGGAAGGGAAAGCACCGCCCCCGCGCCTAAGAGGATGGAAGCGCCGATGATCAGCGGCGTCAGTTTGGAATCGGCAAAAGCCCGGGCCATGCGTCCGGCCAGTTGCAGCGTCATGACGACTCCTCAGAGGACGATCCCGTCGCCAGACGCTTGCCTTCGCTCACGTCAGGACCGGGATTCAGGATCACGCGGTCTCCGGAGGCCAGGCCCGAGAGCACTTCCAAACCTTGCTCGTACTCGCGTCCTGTCTCCACCAGGCGGAAGACGATAGCGCCCTGCGCCCCCACCAGAAAGGCGCCCTTAAGCTGGCCGCGCCTGACCAGCGCAGCGGACGGCAAAATCAAGGCATCACGGGGCGGCAACAAGAAGAGGACGCGGGCGAACAGTCCGTCGCGCAAGCCGCGGTGATGAGGCAAGGCGACTTTGACGGTGAAGGCGCGGCTGGAGGGATCGGCCTGGGGAACGATTTCGCCGACTTTGCCCCCCAAGGTCAGACCGAGCGCCTCGATCTCGACGTCCACCTCTTGCCCCAGGCTGACGGCGCCCAGCGAGGACTCGCCCAGCGATGCCAGCGCTTCGAAGCTGAGGGCGTCCGCCAACCGCAGCAGAGGACGCCCCGGATGGGCCATGTCTCCCGGCTCCACCAGCCGGGCCGTGATGATGCCGGGCCAGGGAGCCGTCACCCGCGTGTAGCCGAGCATCACTTCGGCCTGCTCCAGCGCCGCTCGGGCCTGCTCGATGGAGGCCTTGACGCGCTGGTGGGCCGCTTTGGCGGCCTGGAGTCCGCTTTCTGCCCGCCGCACCTCGGCCTGGGCGCCCTCCAGGCGGGCCTGGGACTGGTCGAATTCGGCCTGCGACACCGACCGGCGTTTCAGCAGTTCCTCGAATCGCTGGTGTTGCTTTTGGGCCAGATCGGCCTGGGCGCGGGCCGCCTCCAGCGCGGCTTCAGCCCCGGCGATGCCTTCCACCGCCTCTTTCTCCGACTGCACCGCCGCCATGGCCGCGGCCCCGGCCGCGTTGCGATTGGCTTGGGCGCTGCTCGGATCGAGCTCGACCAGCAGTTGGTTCTTCGTGACCCGCCCTCCCTCGTCGGCCTTCACCGACACGATGCGGGCCGCGATTTGAGCCGACAGGGTGGCTTCGCTCAGCGAGCGGACGCTGGCCACCGCCTCAAGCCTGCCCGTCACGGGCTGCTGCTGCAGCGTCACCGTTTCAGCCTCGACCAGCGCTCCGGCTTGCTGCTCGGGATGGAGGGCTTGGCCGCCGCAGCCAACCGGCCACAGCGCCAACAACCCCAGCAGGACCGCGGTCTTTCCGCCTCCTCTAAGCCGTTTCATGGCAATCTCGCTTTCACTCAAATACAGCCGTGTCATGCAAGCCTCCCGATTCCAGCAGCAGGCGGGCATAGCCCAGGTAAAGCGCGTAGCGGGCCCCGAGCTGGTTGCTGCGCGCCCGCACCAGAGCCGTCTGAGACCGCAGGGTCTCGGTGACGTCGGTCAATCCCACCTGATGGCGGTCTTGGACGATTCGCAGAGTCTCCTCAGCCTGCTGGACAGCCTGCGAAGCCACCTCAAGCCGCTGTCGGGCGCTTTGAAAATCCTGCAAGGCCCGCACCACGGCCAGGGATACCTGATCGTGCAGGGCTTGCCGCCGGGCGCGCGCCGCCTCCCGGTGGGCGCTGGCTTCGCTGATCCGAGCCGAGCGGCCGAAGTCGAGCAGATCGAAAGTCAGGCGGGCTCCCACGGCGAAATCGGAACTGCCGCTGGAAAGGTCGCGGCTGCTTTGTCCGAACTCGGCGAACAAGCCCACTTCGGGCAGGTAGTCGCCGCGGGCCTTGCGGATGTCCTGACGGCTGATCTCGATTTGCCCCTCGGCCGCCCGCACATCACCGCGTCGGCTCAGGGCCGCGGCGATCAACTCTTGCAGGGAGCCGGCTTGAAAGTCGCGGTCCTGCAGCGAACCCGACAAAGCCGGCCGCTCGCCCAGAGGACGGCCCAAGGCCAGATTGAGCGCCGCCCGAGCCGTTTCCACCCCGCCCCGGGCCTGGATGCGCTGCTGCTCGAACTCAGCCGCCTGCACCTCCATGGCCATCAGGTCGGAGGCCACCACCAGTCCCTGTTCGAAGCGGTCGCGGGTACGCGACACCTCGCCTTGGGCGGTTTGAAGGGCCTGCTCGGCCACCTCTAGCTCGGCTTGCGCCAGCAAGACGCGGTAATAGCGCCTGATCACCTGGAAGCGCACCTGTTGGGTCGCCCATTCTCTTCCAGCCTCCGCAACAGCCAGACCCTCTTCGGCTTGGGCAATGCCGCTCTCGATGCGCCAGCGCGTGAAGACCGGCAGGCGCAACTCCAGCGAAGAGCGGAAGTTGCTCAGGGCGCCGGGGCTGTTGAGGGCATCCAGCGCGAAGTCGTTCTGGCTGAAATCGGCCTGCTCCAGCTTTTTGCCGAAGGCGAAGACTGGATTGTTGCTGTGGGTGAAAGTCTCCTCGAAGAAGAGGCCGGGGAGCCGGGAGGCGCGGGCCTGCTCGACCCTGGCCTCAGCCGCGTCGCCCAGACTGCGGGCTTCTTGAAGAGCCGGATGGAGGCGCAGAGCCTCATCGACCGCCGCCTCGAGGCTGAGGCTGTCTTGTCCCAAGGCCGTCGCCGCCGTACCAAGAACCAGAAAGGTCAAAAAGATGATCATCAGACCAGCATCATATCTCACGCCGTCAGACCTCTGGCAAGACCCATTCCACTCCTCTAAAGCCCGGAAACAGGCGGCTTACAGCGGATGGAAGCAATCCCATTGGGTTAAATCACCCAATCCCAGCCGCCTCCCGCCCCATTCAGCCCTGTGGACGAGTGCGGGCTGTCTCCGTCCAGGAAACGGGCGGGGACAATGTCGAGTTGTACAAGGCTGAGAGCCGTCAAGCCTGTTCCGCGATCTCGTGGGAGGAATCTGGGAGAGGGCCTAACCCGCCGCTGGCTCAGTGGGCGTGAAACAGCCTTTCTCCACACCCTATTCCTGTTTTGTTCACCTTTATTGGCCCTCAGGCTCCAATCTAGACCTAAGAATAGGCCGATTGCGGCCTGTTGGTCCTAAACAGACCTGCCGATAGGGAAGACAAGATGTAAATTCACCTTATATTTCCTAACAGATCTGGTGCCCGAGCCGCAGAACCGCCGTGGAAGGCGGCTTCAGGGCCATCAGGAATCTTCACTTTTACATCACTTTTAAGGTGAATAAGACGGGAAAATAGGCGCACCAGCTCCTAAAATATGGAGGCAGATGCATTTTTCACTTGACACCTGGACGGTGTAGGTCTAGTTTGGACCAAGTAAGACCAAACAGGCCCACACGCCAAACGAGTCTAAATAACCGGTCTGACAAAAACGTCGCGATGCAGGAATGAAAAATGGTTTTCCGTGGCAACTTCCCGGCCAAAGTCGACCCGCAAGGGCGGGTCAAGATTCCCAGCGCCCATCGAAGGGTGTTCGAAGAGGAATACGGGCGGGAAGTCTTTGTCACCAGCATCACCGGCGAGAACGTGCTGGTTTTTCCCTTGGCCGAGTGGGAGGAATTGGAAAACAAGCTGAAGGCCGGATCGAAATTCGGCCGGGCTCAGCGCCGCTTCATGCGCAACACCAGCTATTGGGGGCAGATGGCCACCATGGACAAGCAGGGACGCCTCAGCATCCAGCCCCACCTCCGCGAGGAGGCCGGGATCGACGGAGAGCTGGCGGTGATGGGCTCGCTCAACAGCTTGGAAATTTGGAACGCCGAGAAGATCCGCCGCCGCATGGCCGCCGAGCCGGTGGACGAAGACGAACTGGCCGAACTGGCCGATCTCGGCATTTAGGATTCAGGGAAGGGAAGCCTGTCATGTCCGGCGAAAGCCTTCACATTCCGGTGCTGCTCGAGGAGGCCGTCGATCTGCTCGGCGTCCGTCCGGGGGGCATCTATGTGGACGGCACGGTGGGCCTGGGAGGACATTCCAACGAGATTTTGAGACGGCTCGAGGGCCGCGGACGGCTGATCGGCTTGGACCGCGATTCAGATGCCCTCGTCCAGGCGCAGGAGAGGCTGAGCTGGAGCGCAGGCAACCTCCAGCTCATCAACGAGGACTTCAGGAGGCTGCCCAAGCTTCTGCCCCAACTGGGCGTCGAAGCGCTGGACGGCCTCCTGCTCGACCTCGGAGTATCCAGTCTGCAGCTCGATTCAGCACAGCGCGGCTTCAGCTTCCGCCTCAGCGGACCGCTGGACATGCGCATGGACCGCCGCCATGGCTTGACGGCAGCCCAGTTGATCGAGTCGGCCGACAGGGAGGAGCTGATGCGCATCTTCCGCGAGTACGGGGAAGAGCGCTCGGCTCGGCGCATCGCCGAGGAAATCGTGCGCGTCCGGCGCAGCGACCCCATCCGCACCACCGATCAGTTGGCCGCTTTGGTGGAGCGGGTCAAGGGAAGACGCCCTGGACAGCGGATTCATCCGGCCACCCAGGTCTTTCAGGCGTTGCGCATCGCGGTCAATCAGGAGCTGACGGGATTGGGCGAGTTTCTCAGCCGGGCCATCCGGCTGCTCCATCCCGGCGGACGCCTGGTGGTGATCGCCTTCCATAGTTTGGAAGACCGCATCGTCAAGCGCACTTTCATGACTGAAGCGGGACGGCGGGTCAGCCGCCTGCCGCTGCTGGCCGACGAAGAGCCGCTTGCAGAAAACGTCAAGCTTCTGACTCGGAAACCAATCGTTCCCTCCGAGTCAGAGACGGCAAAGAACCCGAGAGCCAGGAGCGCCAGGCTGAGGGCAGTTGAGAGACTGTCGACGAGCGAGGAGCAGACGGCCAACCAAGAAAAGCCAAAGATGACCCAAACCCAATACAACAATGGCAACCGGTCGTCACGCTCCGTCCCGTTTTCGCTCGGCAGGGTCCGGCACTCCAGCCGCTCCGGTTCTTGGGCCTTTGCTGACCATCCAATTCTTTGGGATCGCCCTTCAACGGGTTTCAATGGCAGGAGCTCCTGAAATGGTGGACTACTATCAACAACACTTGGAAAACCGACCCGCCGACGGCGCGTCCGGCAGCGATCATCTCAAGCAGTTCTTCTATCGCGCCTGCTGGATCGGCCTGGGGGTCCTCGTAATCTTGGCCTACGTGTGGATTCAGAGCGAAGGCCTGACAACCAGTTTTCGCACAGCCCAGCTTGAACGACACAACCAGGACCTGGAGGCCGAAGTTCAGGCCCTCAAGGTCCAGTACTGGTCGCTGACCGATCCGGAGCAGATCGATCAGCAGGCCCGCGACATGGGGTTTATCCGCTACGACCAGGGCATTCCCGTCCTGCAAGGCGAGGTGCCCCTCTTCGAACCGGGAACGGTCATGATGGCCAGCAATTAGACAGGAAAGGCGCCGGAGGACGGCAGTCAGGAGCCGGGAGAACACACCCTTGGTCGAAACCAAAAACAACAACGTGCTTCCCGATAACCCCTCTCGACTCCTGACTCCCTTCCTTCGGCGCCGCCTGCAGGGGACGCTAACATGAGGGACTACGAGCAAAGCCGCTTTCGCGAGCGCCTCAGGCTGCGTCTGCTCCTTCTGGGAGCCGCCGTCCTCTGCTGGACCGTACTGCTGGGCTACCGCCTCTACCAGGTTCAGGTCCTGGAGGGAGAAGACTACCGGCAGCAGTCCCTGGCTCAGCAACAGGGATTCATCGAACTCAGTCCCCGCCGGGGCGAGATCCTCGACCGCACTCTTGCTCCTTTGGCCGTGAGCGTACCGGTCGAGACCATCTGCGCCCAGCCTCCCCAGGTCACGGAGGCCCGCGCCGCCGCCCAGCGGCTGGCTCCAATTCTTCAGCTTAATGTTGAAGAGCTGTACTCCAAGTTAGCTTCCGACAAAGGTTTCGTTTACCTGGCCCGCAAGGTCAGTCCTCAAGTCGCCCAGGCCGTTCTGGACTTGGAGCTGGATGGGATCTTCACCCGCCAGGAAAGCCGACGCTATTATCCCGCCCGCGAACTGGCGGCCCACGTTCTGGGCTTCGTAGGCGACGACGGCCGGGGACTGGGCGGACTGGAATACCGCTACCAGGACCAGTTACAGGGCGAAAAGGTCAGGCTCAACGTCAAGGTCGACGCCCGCCGCCGCCGCTACGAGAGCGAAGAGACGGATGCCAGCACGCGCGGCAACGACCTGGTGCTGACGCTGGACAAAGGCTTGCAGTTCATCGCCGAACAGGTCCTTCGCGAAACGGTCGAGAAGCATCGCGCCAAGAACGGCAGCGCCATTCTCATGGATCCCGCCAGCGGCGCCGTGCTGGCCATGGCCTCCTATCCCGCCTTTAACCCCAACGACTACAGCGGGGAATCGGAGGAACACTTCCGCAACCGGGCGGTGCGGGCCATCTACGAGCCCGGATCGACTTTCAAGATTCTCTCGCTGGCGGCCGTTCTCAACGAAGAGCTGGTCGAACCTGGCGAGCTTATCGATTGCCGGGTGGGCAGCGTGGTTCTGGGAGGAAAGGTCTATCGCGAAGCCTCCTACAAGGACTACGGCGTTCTCAGTTTCGACCAGGTCGTGGCCAAGAGTTCCAACGTTGGTACCATCAGGCTGACCCTGCGCCTGGGAGAAAACGCCCTTTACGACTACCTGCGCCGCTATGGATTCGGTTCCAGGACCGGCATCGATCTGCCGGGAGAGGAAAGCGGAATCCTGCGTCCCGTCGAGCGCTGGTCCAAGCTTTCGGTGGGAGCCCTCTCCATCGGGCAGGAAGTGGGAGTGACCCCCCTGCAGGTGGTGTCGGCGGTATCGGCGGTGGCCAATGGCGGATTCAAGGTTCAGCCTCACCTGGTCGACCGCATTCTCTCGGCCGGGGGCGATTTGCTTTGGCAGCGCGGACCGCGCCGCCGCCGCATCCTCAGGCGTCAAACCGCCGACCGCATGAAAGAGGCCCTCCAATTGGTGGTGGAGAAGGGGACTGGGACGTCCTCCCAGTTGGACGGATACACTTCGGCCGGCAAGACTGGAACGGCTCAGAAGTTCGTCAACGGAGCCTACTCGCGCAGCAAGTACATCCCCTCATTCGTGGGTTTCGCGCCCGCTCGCGATCCCGTGCTGGCGGGGGTGGTTGTGATCGACGAGCCTCAGGGCAGGTACTACGCAACCGAGGTGGCGGCCCCGGCCTTTCGCGAAATGATGCAGCGGGCCCTGATTCATTTGCAGGTGCCCAAGGACGCGCCGCGGCCCGCCCGCGGGAAGAAAGAGCGGCTGCGCATGGCTGCTTCAATGGAACTCCCCGCTGCCGGCGGACTCTATGTTGATGGCCTCACCGAGCGAGCCCCCGAGGCCCCCCTTCAGCGAGGAGAGGGACGCACGGTTCAAATACCCGACTTTTCCGGACTCAGCATGCGTGAAGTGCTTTCCCGCAGCAGCCGCTTGGGACTGCGGATGAAAGCTCGGGGGCGTGGCGTGGCAGTGGCTCAGTCGCCCCCCGCGGGCAGCTACCTGGCACCCGATTCCACCTTTCAGGTCCATTTCTCCCAGCGGGGCCCCAACGAGGACAAGGATGCAGTTGAACGAACTCACGTCGCAGGCCCGGGAGGACATCGTCCTTGAGACGATACCCTCGCCGGGGGGCGACGACAGTCCCGAGATCCTCAGCCTGGAATACGACTCCAGGCAAGTGGGCCCTGGTGCGCTTTTCTTCGCCGCGGCCGGTGAAAAGGCGGACGGGCACAGCTTCCTCGATCAGGTGGTGTCACGGGGAGCCGCGGCGGTAGCCTCGGAGCGGACTCCTCCCGACGGCTTTGCACTGGCCTGGGTGCGGGTGGGCGAAATACGGCGGGCCATGGCCTCGCTGGCCGACTGCTTTTACGGGTCGGTCTCCAGCCACATGCCTCTGGTGGGCATCACCGGAACCAACGGCAAGACAACAACCGCCTACCTGGTCCACAGCATCATGCAGCAGCGCGCACCGGCCCTTCTGATGGGAACCATCGAAGTGCGCTTGGGAGAGAAAAAGCTCAGTCATTCGCGTCTGACCACCCCTGAGGCCATCGACCTCCAGCGCACTTTGGCCGAAGCCTGGGAGAACGGTTGCCGCAGCGGGGTGCTGGAGGTTTCCTCTCACGCCCTGCACCGCCTGCGTGTCCTCTACTGCCGCTTTCCGGTAGCCGTCTTCACCAACCTGAGCCAGGACCATCTCGATTATCACGGCGACTGGGAGTCCTACTTCCAGGCTAAGAGCCTGCTCTTCGATCCCGCCTACAACGAGGCCGTCCGATGGGCGGTGCTCAACGCCGACGACGAGTGGGTGAGAGGCCTGCGGACGGCTCCCGACGTGCAACGCCTGACCTTCGGGCTGGGCGGTGACAGCCAGGCTTCACCGGCTGACATTCAGCCTCTGAGATGGAGCAGCAAGGTGACCGGCAGCAGCATCGTCCTCGACTTGCAGGGGCACCGCCTGGAGTTGACGACGCCTTTGGCCGGCCGCCACAACGTTTACAACGTGCTGGCGGCCGTGGCGGCCACCTCGGCCCTGGGATATGCCGAGGGGGAAATCAAGGAAGGCATCGCCGCCCTGAAAAGCGTCCCGGGACGATTCGAGCGGGTCGAGACCGACCATCCCGCCCATATTTTCGTGGACTTCGCGCATACGCCCGACGCCCTGGAGAACGTGCTGCAATTGTGCCGGTCGCTGGCTCCCCGGCGAGTCCTCTGCGTCTTCGGCTGCGGAGGAGACCGCGACCGGGCCAAGCGTCCGCGCATGGGCGAGATTGCGGCCCGGCTCAGCGACCTGGCCATCGTCACCTCCGACAATCCCCGCAGCGAAGAGCCGGCAAGCATCGTGGACGACATCCTGGAGGGCGTCCCCGAGGAGCGGGCTTGCAGCGTTGAGACCGTGATCGAGCGCCGCAAGGCCATCGCCCGCGTCCTGCGTCTGGCCCAAGCCCAGGACATCGTCTTGATCGCGGGCAAAGGCCACGAAACCTACCAGGAAATCAACGGAGAACGTTTTCCCTTCGATGACCGTGACGTGATCCGCGAGGAGAACCCAGCATGATCGGAATGAACATCCAGGAAGCCGCCCGAGCTATGAGGGCCCGCATCGTCTCGCCCGCGGTTTTCGACGAAACCGCCCGCCAGCGGCCCTTTCCCGACATCAGTATCGACAGCCGCAGCATCCGCCCGGGTGAGTGCTTTTTCGCCATCCAGGGCGTACGCTTGGACGGGCACCAGTTCATCGGCCAGGCCCTGCAAAAAGGCGCTTCCATCATCGTGGCTTCGCAGCGCCCCGGCGACTTTCCGCCGGGGGCCCGGCTGCTGATGGTGGATGACACGACTCAAGCCTTGCAGGACTTGGCCCGCTACGCCCGCCTCAAGTGGGGTAAGCCGTTGGTGGGGATCACCGGAAGCGTCGGCAAGACCACCACGCGCCACTTCACCGCCGCTCTGCTCAAGAGCCGCTACCAGGTGCATTCCTCCCCCGGCAACCTCAATAACGAATACGGCGTTCCCCTCTCCCTGGGCGGCCTGCGCGAGGACCATGAAATCGCCGTCCAGGAGCTGGGCATGAACCATGCCGGGGAAATCCGGCGCCTGGTCGACATCTGCCGTCCCGACTCGGCGGTGGTGACCAACGTGGCCCCGGTCCACACCGAGTTCTTCAAGGACCTCGACGAGGTGGCCGCCGCCAAAGCTGAAATCCTTGAAGGCATGGACGAAAAGGGACGCTTCTTCTACAACGCCGACGATCCCCGGGTGGTCGCCATGGGCGAGGATTTTCCAGGAGAAGCCGTGGGTTACGGATTGTGGTCGTCCTGTCAGGTTCGGGTCACCGACGCCCGCATGGAAACGCCCCAGGAGATGCTCTTCAACCTGCAAGTCGAGGGGCGCAGCTATCCCGGCCGGGTCCGCTTTACCGGTCTGCACAATCTTTACAACCTGGCCGCTGCCGCCGCCGTCGCCATCGCTTACGGGATCTCTCCCCGGGAGGCCGTCGAAGAGATGGAGGGCCTGCAGTTGATGGCCATGCGGGGGAATCTCTACCGGCTTCAGTGGGGCGACGACCAGCCCCTGCAAATCTGGGACGATTCCTACAACTCCAATCCCAAGGCGCTGGCTTCGGTGCTGGAGACCGTTTCGAACTTCGAACTCTCCGGCCGCCGCGTCCTGGTGCTGGGCGACATGCTCGAACTGGGAGCCCGGTCGCCCCGCTACCACCGGCAAGCGGGCCAGCAAGCCGCCGCACTGGATCCCGGCATCCTCATCGCCGTAGGAGCCGAATCCGAAGAGATGGCGCGGGGTGCCCTGGAGGCCGGAATGGAAGTAGGCCGCGTCCGCCACTTCGAGGACGCCGATTCGGCCGCCGACTTCCTGCTCGATCAGGTTCTCCCGGGCGACTTCCTGCTGGTCAAAGGCTCGCGGGGCGTGGGACTGGAGGCGGTGATCGAAAAGCTTAAGAAAAATCCCCCCGACACCCCCATCTCGGATCTCCGTCTGGACGGGATCCAGTCGGGAGCCATCGTGGCCGTGCTCATGTTCATGGCCCTGCTGGTGTCGGTCCTGGCCCAAAACGTCAACTAGCCGCGTGAACTGATGCTTTACTACTTGCTCTATTCGCTGGCCGACGAGATCTCGGTGTTCAACGTGGTGCGCTACATCACCTTCCGCACCGCCTATGCCGGATTGACCGGGCTCTTCATGGCCCTGGTGCTGGGGCCTTGGATGATCGAGCGCCTGCGCCGCTTTCAGATCGGCCAGCAGATTCGCGAGGAGGGTCCGCAGACCCACCACTCCAAGGCCGGGACGCCCACCATGGGAGGCGTGCTCATCATCGTTTCGATACTCGTTCCCACCTTGCTGTGGGGCGACTTGAGCAACCTCTACGTGTGGATCGCCATGGCCTCGCTGACACTCTTCGGAGCGGTGGGCTTTCTGGACGACTACATCAAGGTCATCAAAAAACGCTCGCTGGGACTGACGGCCCGCCACAAGATCATGCTGCAACTGGCCATCGGCGGAGCGGTGGCGGCGGTCCTCATTCTGCTCAGCTACAACGATCTCTACTCCACCCAGCTCAGCGTGCCCTTTTTCAAGCGTTTCACGCCCGAGCTGAACGGAGTGATCTTCGGAACCGCCACCTTCATTCCGCTGATTCTCTTTACTTTGCTGGTGCTGATCGGCTCCTCCAACGCCGTCAACCTGTCGGACGGGCTGGACGGCCTGGCCTCGGGGCTGACGGTCATCGCGGCCTCGGCCCTGACCGTGCTGACCTATGTCACCGGTCACTCGGTTTTCGCCGACTACCTGGACTTGATCACCAACACCTACGCCAGCGAACTGACCATTTTCTGCGGCGCCATGGTGGGCGCCGTGCTGGGATTTCTTTGGTACAACGCCTATCCCGCCCAGATCTTCATGGGAGACGTCGGAGCCATGTCGCTGGGCGGAGCCATCGGGACGGTGGCGGTGCTCATCAAGCAAGAGCTGCTGCTGCTCTCGATTGGAGGAATTTTTGTGATTGAGGCTTTGAGCGTCATCTTGCAGGTGGGCTCCTACAAACTGACGGGACGCCGCCTGCTGCGCATGGCCCCCATCCACCACCACTTCGAACTGCTGGGCTGGAAAGAGCCCAAGGTGGTGATCCGCTTCTGGATTCTAGGACTGGTGGTGGCGCTCTTCAGCCTCTCCACCTTGAAGCTTCGTTAAAGGCCGCGCCCGCCGGCGTGCGCAGATTGGTGCGGGGAGCGGGAGCAGGGCACTCGGAGGGCCTCCCGCCCCCCCGGCCTCAACTTGAGGATTGAGATGCAAATCGAAGGACAGCGTTTTCTGGTGGTGGGACTGGCCCGCAGCGGACTGGCCGCGGCGCTCTTTCTCCACCGCCGCGGGGGACGCGTCACCGTCAACGACCAGGCGCCGCGCCAGCGGCTCGAATCCTGGATCGAGAAGCTGCCGGCACAGGTGCGCCTGGTGCTGGGAGGCCATCCGGAAGAGGAGTTCCTGTCCAGCGACTGCATCATTCTCAGCCCCGGCGTGCCCGCTTCCATTCCCGCTATCGCGGCCGCCCGCGACAAGGACATCCCGGTGCTGGCCGAGGTGGAGCTGGCCTACCGCTTTCTGCGGGGCAGCGTGGTGGGGATCACCGGGTCCAACGGCAAGACCACCACCACCACCTTGCTGGGTCACCTGCTGTCAGCCGCCTCGCGTCCGGCGCGGGTGGCGGGCAACGTGGGCAACGCGCTCATCGCCGCCGTGGAAGAGGACCTCGAGTCCCAGGCGGGTCCGCGTTGCTACGTGGTCGAGCTTTCCAGCTTTCAGTTGGAGACTATCGAGAAGCTTCATTGCGCCGTGGCGGTGCTGCTCAACGTCACTCCCGACCATCTCGACCGCTATCCCAGCTTCGAGGACTATCGCCAGGCCAAGCAGCGCATCTTCCTCAACCAGGGGGCGGACGACTGGGCCGTCCTCAACTGGGACGACCCTCAATGCCGCAAGGCGGCCGAGGGCCTGGCCGGGCGGGTCTTTCCCTTCAGTCGCCGCCAGTCCTTGCCGCAGGGAGCCTGCTTGAGCGACAACCAGAACCGCATCCTCCTGCGGCGCGACGAACGTGAAGAAACCCTGGTAGAGGTGGACGAGGTGCCTTTGCCCGGCAAGCACAATCTTGAAAACGTGCTGGCCGCCTGCGCCGCCGGTCATCTGCTGGGACTCTCCGCCCCTCTCATGGCCCAGGGGCTGCGCTCCTTCAAAGGCGTGGAGCACCGTCTGGAGCCTTGCGGCTCGCTGGGCGGAATCGATTTCTACAACGACACCAAAGCTACTAACGTCGACTCGGCCCTCAAAGCCATCGAAGCCTTTCCCGGACGCCGCTTGATTCTCATCATGGGCGGACTCGACAAGGGGGGCGATTTCGCCTCCTTGCGGGAGGCCGTCTCCCTCAACGTCCGCAAGCTGCTCCTTATCGGCGCCGCCTCCTCCAAGATCGCCCGCCAACTGGAAGGCAGCGCCGATCTGGAAGAAGTGGGCGACCTCGAGCGCGCCGTCCGTCGCTCATTGCAAGTCGCTCAGGAAGGCGACGTGGTCTTGCTGTCCCCCGCCTGCGCCAGCTTCGACCAGTTCGAGAACTTCGCCGAACGGGGACGGCTCTTCAAGGAATATGTCGCTGAGCGGCTAAGCGCCGCCAGGCAAGGAGAAGCCCAGGCATGAACCGCAGAATGCCCTACGACCAGCACCTGATCTTCATCACCCTGTGCCTGACGGGACTGGGGCTGGTGATGGTCTCCAGCGCCTCATCGGTGGTGTCGCAGGAAATGTACGGCTCGGCCGGGGCCATCTTCATGCGCCAGTTGACCGCCACCCTGATCGGGCTGGGCGGACTGCTGCTGGCCATGCGCTTCGACTATCAATTGCTGGAAAGCCGCTGGGCCATCGCGGCCCTGATGACGGCAGCCGTGATCGGACTCGTCCTGCCTCATTTCCTCGGCGGCGGACCGGCGGCCCGCTGGATCCGCATCGGACCTCTGCAGTTTCAGCCCTCGGAAGCCGCCAAGCTGGCGGCCGTCGTCTTCACCGCCTACTACCTGAGCCGCCGCGGCATCGACCTCAAGTCCTTCCGCCGCGGACTCGGCCCCTATCTGGCCGCCGTGGGACTGCTCATCGCCCTCATTCTGGCCGGACGCGACCTGGGGACGGCCGCCCTGGTGGCCGGCGTCTGCGGACTGCTCCTCTACCTGGGCGGGCTGCGCTACCTGCACATTCCCATCCTGGCGGGAGGGGGCGCTGCGGTGGCCTCCCTGCTCATCCTCATGGAACCCTACCGCTTGCGGCGCGTCCTGTCCTGGTTCGAGCCCCAGGAGGACACGCTGGGCGCCGGATACCAGATCCACCAGAGCCTCATCGCGCTGGGCTCGGGACAGGTGACGGGCAAAGGGCTGGCCGAAGGCACCCAAAAACTGTACTTCTTGCCCGAACCCCACACCGATTTCATTTTCGCCGTGCTGGGAGAAGAACTGGGACTGATCGGCTGCCTTCTGGTTCTGCTGCTCTTCGGACTCTTCTTATATAGGGGGGTGCGCATTTCGCTGCGCGCCGACAGCCTCTTCGGCTTCTATCTGGCGCTGGGAATCGTCTCCATGATCGTGCTGCAGGCCCTGGTCAACATCTCGGTAGTGCTGCACCTTCTGCCCACCAAAGGACTTCCCCTGCCCTTTGTCTCGGTGGGAGGATCGTCGCAGATGGTGCTTCTGGCCTCGGTGGGGCTGCTGCTCAACGTTTCCAAGCACACCCGTGCCGACGCCGACATCCACCTGGTGCCCTCGCTTCAACCGTCCCGCGGGGAGGTGCTGCGATGAGAGCCATCTTCGCCGGAGGCGGCACCGGGGGACATATCTATATGGCGGTGGCCTTGGCCGAAGCCCTGCGCGGACGCAGCCCCGATCATCAGTTCCTCTTCATCGGCACCGAGCGCGGGTTGGAAGCGCGCATCCTGGAACCTCTGGGCTACGCCTGGGAAACCATCCGCATCGGCGGACTCAACCGCGTGGGCGCCGGACGCATGCTGCGCACCCTGGGACAGCTTCCTTCCAGTTGGCTGGCCTCGCGCCGCATCCTGCGCCGCTTCCGTCCCCACGCCGTGGTAGGGCTGGGTGGATACTCGTCGGGTCCGGTGGCCGCCGCCGCCCGTCTGGCCCGCATTCCCATCCTGCTGCTTGAGCCCAACGTGCTGCCGGGACTGACCAATCGCCTGCTCATGCGCTGGGCCTCGGCGGCCGCCGTGGCCTTCCAGGAAACGGCCGACATGCTGGGCGCCCGCGCCCGCCTCACCGGCATTCCGGTGCGGCGCGCCTTTCATGAACTGCCCCCCGCTCCCGTGCATGAAGAGCGGCTGGGACTGCTCATCTTCGGCGGAAGCCAGGGCAGCCGTCCCCTCAACCGCCTCCTCTGCCAGGCCCTGCCCCTGCTCAAAGGACTGCCTCTCGACATCCGCCACCAAACCGGCCCCAATGACCTGGATGAGGTGCAGGCTGCCTACCGCAGGCAGGGAGTGGAGGCCCAGGTGACGGCTTATATCGACGACATGCCCCAGGCCTTCGCCCGCTCGGCACTGCTGCTATGCCGGGCCGGAGCGTCCACGGTGGCCGAGATCGCCGCCTCCGGACGGCCCTCGCTGCTGGTTCCGCTGCCCACGGCGGCCGACGACCATCAGCGCAAGAACGCAGCCGCCCTGGCCCGGCGCGGAGCCGCCGTCGTGCTCGATCAAAAGGAAACCGACGCCCAAAAGCTGGCGGCCCACATCGGGCAACTGGGCGAGGACAGGCCCCGCTTGGCCGCCATGGGCGAGTCGGCGCGGGCGCTGGCCCAGCCCCAGGCCGCCGACAACATCATCAGCCTGCTGGCCGAATTGCTCGGTCAAGCCGCCGGGGAAGGACCGGGAATAAACAAAGAGGACGCGGTCAAGTTGCCCAAACGACCGTGATGATCCTAATACCTCCCTCCCGGTCCTTCCCCGGCCTCTTGGCCGGGGCCCTCCATAGCCTTGGCGAAGGAGGGCCGCCCCCAAAAACGAGAAGCAACAAGAAAAGCATGAACCAGCACTCGACCAACCTTCCGCCCTTCAGCTTCGGCCCCTACCGCCGCTTCCACTTCATCGGCGTCGGCGGCGTCGGCATGAGCGGCATCGCCGAGGTCTTGCTGCGGGCCGGATTCGAAGTCTCAGGATCGGACCTCAACGACGGCCCCCTCCTGCACTCCCTGCGCGATCTGGGAGCCCGCATCGCTATCGGACATGCCGCCGACAACCTGGGAGAAGCACAGGTGGTGGTGCTTTCCAGCGCCATTCCCGAGTCCAATCCCGAGAGGGCCGAGGCCCGCCGCCGGGGACTGCCGCGCGTCCACCGCTCCCATCTGCTCGCCGAACTCATGCGCTATCGCGAAGGCATCACCGTGACCGGCACCCACGGCAAAACCACCACCACCTCGATGCTGGCCTGCATCCTGATCGAATGGGGCGCCGACCCCACCGTCCTCAACGGAGCCCGCCTGCCCCTGATGCAATCCAACGCGAGGTTGGGACAAGGCCGCTTGCTCCTGGCCGAAGGCGACGAGAGCGACCGCTCCTTCCTGCGCTTCTTTCCCGTCCACACCGTGGTCACCAACATCGACCGCGACCACATGGAGGCCTACCGGGACTTCGACGAGCTCAAGCAGGCCTTTCTGCGACACATGCAGCGCATCCCCTTTTACGGAACGGTGGTGCTGTGCGCCGATGATCCGGTTTTGGCGGCCCTCAGCGAAAATGTTCACACCCGCTTGATAACCTATGGCCTAGGGTCCCGCACGGAAGCGTATGACAGCGGGGCCGGCATCGATTGCCGGGCGCGGAAAGTCCGTTTTGAGGGACTCCGCTCCAGCTTCGAGTTGCTTTGGCGAGGCAAGGTTCAGGGAACGGTCGAGTTGCAGGTGCCCGGACGTCACAACGTCCTCAACTCGCTGGGTGCACTGGCCTTGGCGATGCGGTTGGGATGCGGATTTGAAGAGGCCCGCCAGGCCCTTGCCCGCTTCAGCGGCGCCGAGAGGCGCTTGCAGTCCAAGGGCGAGCGGCAAGGCGTGTGGGTGGTGGACGATTACGGCCATCATCCCACCGAAATCCGCGCCACGCTGCAGGCGCTGCGCACGCTGGGACGGCGGCTGGTGGTGGTCTACCAGCCCCACCGCTACACGCGGACGCGGGATTTGATGGAGGAGACGGCCGTTTGCTTCGATCACGACGGCCCCCTGTTTTTGATGGATATCTATGCTGCCGGCCAAGAGCCTATCGAGGGAGTCTCCTCCCAGGTCTTGGCCCAACGCATTGCAGATCGGCGGCAAGTGACTTACGTGGCTGCCGGGGACGATTTGCAGGCCAAGTTGCGCGATACGCTGCGCCCCGGGGATGTCTTGCTGACCCTGGGCGCGGGCGATGTTTATAAAGTAGGAGAAGAGTTCCTTGGCTAAGGCGAAAAAGTCTACATCGGCACGCTCCCGCTGGAAGCAGTGGCGCGCCCAGGCCCCCGCCAGGCTGGCCACCGGCTTGAAGACCGTCCTCTCGGCTTTGGCCGTGGCCGTGGTGGGCTTATTCCTCTACCAGTCCTGGGCTTCGCCCAGCGGACGTCCTTATTTCGCCCTCGAGCACGTGCGTTTCCAGGGCCTGGAGCGGGTCGACCCGGCTTACCTGAGGGGATTGCTGCAAGACTCGGCCCGGGGAAACATCCTCCACGTCGACCTCGACCAGGTGCGCCGACAGGTGGAATCGGCCACCTGGGTCGAAAGCGCCGTGGTGCGGCGCAGACTGCCCGACGAGTTGGTGATCAGCGTGCGCGAACGCACGGCCGGCGCCGTGGCCCAGGTGGGCGACGAGATCCTGCTGGTCGACCGCCACGGAGTCCTGCTCGATCCCTATGACCCCAAGTTCGAACTCGACGTGCCCATCGTCGTAGGGCTGAGCAGGGGGGGGCAAAACGCCCGCCTTATGAAACGCTACTGGACGGTGGTGGAAGATCTGCGCTCAGGTGAGACCGATTACACCCGCCACATCTCCGACATCGACGTCAGCCGGCCCCAGGTGGCGGTCACTTCCATCGATGAGCGGGTTTCGGTGATTCTGGGAGAGAAAGACTTCAACAAGCGCTTCCGTATCTTCCTCTCGCAGGTCGAGAAAGTGCGGGAGGCCCGCCGCCAGCACGGCGCCATTCAGGAAGTCGACGTCAGTTTTCCTAACCGCCTCATCATACGTACCGCCCGTCAGGGCCAACCCGAAGTCGCGCTGTCGCGTTGAAGCAGGAGAATCGATGGCCAAACAGAAGATCATAACCGCGGTTGACATCGGCACCAGCAAGGTGGCGGCCGTAATCGCCGAAGTCGGCGAGGGACCCATACGCATCCTGGGCGCCGGATGGAAGCCCTCCAAGGGAGTGCGCCGGGGCGTCATCGTCAACATGGGCGAAACCGTGGAATGCCTGCGCCAGGCCGTGGAGCAGGCCGAGGAAAAAGCCGCCGCCCCCACCGACGGCGCCTACGTGGTGGTGGGCGGAGCCTACGTCAAAGGACTCAACAGTCACGGCACGGTAGAAATCCGCAACCGTCATAACGAGATCACCTCCGACGACGTGGTGCGGGCCGTCAGGGCCGCTCAGGACTTCGACTTCGAAATCCCCGAAAACTCCCGCGTCCTGCATGTCCTGCGCCGCAGCTTCGGCGTCGACGGCCAGGAGGGCATCAGCGATCCCGAAGGCATGAGCGGACGCCTGCTGACGGCCCACGTGCACGTGGTGCTCAACGCCTCCACCGTGGTCAACAACATCGTACGGGCCCTCAACAAGATCAACGCCCGGGCTGAAACCTCGGTGGCCCAGCAAGTGGCTTCGGGACAGGCCGTCCTCAGCCGCGACGAACGCGAGCTGGGCGTGGTTCTGATCGACATCGGCGGAGGCACCAGCGACGTGGCCGTCTACCGCCAGGGGGCCATCATCCATAGCCACTCTTTTCCCGTGGGCGGCGCCAATATCACCAAGGACATCGCCCTGGGGCTCAAAACCACTCTCAGCGAAGCCGAACGGCTCAAGCGTTCCTCGGGAAGCGTGGCGCCCGATCAAGTGGGCGACGGCGACTTGGTCGAGGTGGAACAAATGGGCACGGGCCATAGACAGGCTCTCTCCCGTCAACTGCTCTGTCAGATCGTGCGGGCCCGCTTCGACGAAATTCTCAAACAGATCCAGCAAGACCTGAGCCAATTGCAGCTCAACAACGAGTACCTGACGGGAGCCGTGCTGACGGGAGGCGGGTCGCTGCTCGAAGGCGCCCGGGAACGGGCTCAAGAAGCACTCGGAATGTCCGTCCGCTGCGGGTTTCCCGGCAACGTGGTGGGAGCCGAGAGCGACTTTCATCATCCCTCTTATGCCGCCGTATTAGGACTGCTGGCCTATGCCCGCGAAGTGCAGATGCAACCGAAACGGGCTTCCATGGCGCTTCCCCATTCCGCGGCCCGAGCCAAGGTCAAACGATGGTTGAAAGAGAAAATAAGCTAGCCGGCTCTTCAAGGGCCCCGAGGTAGCAGAATATGTCTACATTTCCTTTCCAAGAACAAGATCCCGACTTCGATCAGGATGATGCCCAAGCGGCCGAACCTGACGGTCAACCGACGCCTGAAACCTCGCAAGAGGCGGAAAGCCCTGGCCTGAAGGCGCCCGAAGAGGGCCGGGAAGCGCCTTCCGATCAGCCGCAAGATGAGTCCGAAGCTCCCCGGCGCGGACAGATTCGGGTGGAGGAACCGGTCAAGCTCTCCCTCGAGGAAGGACTCTCGGGCGGAGCCCGCATCAAGGTGGTGGGTATCGGCGGAGGCGGCTGCAATGCCGTCAACCGCATGATCGAGTCCGGCATCGAAGGCGTCGAGTTCATCGCCGCCAACACCGACGTTCAGGCCCTGCGCCAGACCCTGGCTCCCATCAAGATACAACTGGGCGAGAAGCTCACCAAGGGACTGGGCGCCGGATCCAATCCTGAAATCGGACGCCAGGCGGCCCTGGAAGACACCGACAAGCTCATCGAATTGCTGGACGACGCCGACATGGTCTTCGTCACCGTGGGACTGGGCGGCGGGACCGGTACCGGAGGCGCGCCCATCGTGGCCAGCCTGGCCACAGAGCTGAGCGCTCTCACCGTGGCCGTCGTCACCAAGCCCTTCAACTTCGAAGGACGCAAGCGCGCCCAGCAATGCGAACAGGGCCTGCGCGACCTCCAGGAATGCGCCGACACCGTCATCACCATTCCCAACGAACGCCTGCTCACCACCGTCCCGGCCGGCACCACCCTGGCCGACAGCTTCAAGTTCGCCGACGACGTACTGCGCCAGGCCGTGCAGGGCATCTCCGATCTGATCACCGTACCCGGCGTCATCAACCTCGACTTCGCCGACGTCAAGACCATCATGACCGGCATGGGCATGGCCCTCATGGGGACCGGCATCGCCAGCGGCGAGGACCGGGCTCTGGAGGCCGCCCGCAAGGCCATCAATTCGCCCCTTCTCGAGGACACCAGCATAGAGGGCGCCCGCGGCGTGCTCATCAACATCACCGGTTCTTCCAACCTCACCCTCCACGAGGTCAGCGAGGCTTCCCGCCTGATCCAGGAATCGGCTCATCCCGACGCCCACATCATTTTCGGCTCGGTCTTCAACGACCGCATGGGAGACGATCTCAAGATCACCGTCATCGCCACCGGCTACGAGGACTCCGAGGAAGACTCTCCCCGCGCCGACGGCGAAGTCGTGGAACGCCGACTGGGCCCGCCCCAGCGCAGCGACTCCGAAAAGCAAGCCAAGGCCGAAGCCCTGCGCAAACACTTCGACCGGCCCCTGGAAGAGGACTCCGACCTCGACGTCCCCACCTACTTCCGCCAACGCCAAGAATAGGGCGCCGCCTTCGCCGCCAAGGCCCGTCTCAGAGCGGGAAACCCGGTGCCCCACGTCGAAACCGTCTGTCAGGTCTTTTGCGCCATGTCCTCCGTCCAAGCCGCCGCCGTCACCGACTCAGCCCTGCGAGGTCTGAAAGCCAAGCCCGACACCCCCGACTACGCCATCTGGCGCACCCGCATCCAAAGGCATTTCTCACCCCCCCCGACCGCCGTGTGATTGCAGCCTCGCCGCCCTTCCATGGGCAATGAGGGGACCCTTTAGGCTGGTCTCAGATCCCCTGCAGTGGTATGCTCTGCGAAACTGAGTTTCATATGATCAGAGTTTTGAGAAACATGGGCGCGTTGGTAGGGTTAGTCGCCTTTGGATTGGCTTGCGGGACGGGAGCGCGGGTGAGCGAGTCTGAAGAGGCGTTGGCTGTTCGCTTGCTGACTGTGGACGCCGAAAGCGGGGCGGCAACCCCGGCGCGACTCGAGGTGCGGGGAGAGGAGGGGACGTTTTATGTGGCCGAAGACGCTCTCAGGGTGGGTCCCGACCAGTTGATCAACCATGGCGATGAGCCTCCGTCCACACCCGAGCTGCAAGAACACCTGAGCCGACTCAGCCGCCGCATCAACAACCTCTACATGCGCAGCGAGCAATTCTATTGCGCCGGAGGCTGTCAAGTGAGGCTCCCCCGGGGACGCTACCGGGTGAGAGCCTTCAAAGGCCTCGAATACCGGGTGGCTGAGCAAGAGTTGGCGGTGGACGGCAGCCAACCGGCCAGCCTCGAGCTGAGGCTTTCGCGCTGGGTCAACATGCCGCAGCAAGGCTGGTACAGTGCCGACGATCACCTCCACATCCCGCGCCCGCTGGCCGCCCTCAACTCCCACATCGTCACCTGGATGCAGGCCGAAGACCTGCATGTCGCGAATCTGCTCCAGTGGGGACATTCCCGCCACTTCCACAACGCCGTCCAGTACGCCCACGGCGAGGCCGGACACTACCAGTCAGAGGGCCATATCCTGGCCTCGGGACAAGAAAATCCGCGTACTCCCTTCCTGGGTCATACCATCATGCTGGGGACCCGCGAGCCCATCTATCAGTCAAAGCACTACCTGGTCTACCGCCACTCCTTCGAAGAGGGGCGCCGCCAGGGCACCGTCAACGGCTACGCTCACCAGGGCACCATTTTTCACGCCCAGAACGGACTGGCTCTGGACCTGCCCACGGGACTGATCGATTTCCTGGAGGTGCTGCAGTTCAACACGGTCGACTACTCGGTCTGGTACACGGCGCTCAACTCGGGTTTCCGCCTGGTTCCCCTGGCCGGGACCGATTACCCGGTGGGACCCATTCCGGGATGGGAGCGGTTCTACGCCGAGGTGGAGGGCGAGCTGACTTTCGAGTCCTGGCTTGAAGCGGTCCGGCAAGGCCGGGTCTTCGTCACCAACGGCCCCATGCTGAGCTTGCGCGTGGAGGACCGCGGCATGGGACAGGAACTGCTGTTGCCAGAGCCCGGCCCGGTGCGCATCGAAGGCTCGGTGCGATTCAACGGGCAAAGGGACGATGTCGAGAGACTGGAACTGGTTGAAAACGGCCTGGTCGTCGAAACCTTTCTGCCCCAGGCCGAGGAAGGCGAAATCGGCTTTTCGCTGACCCGGCCTGTCGAACAGGCGGGATGGCTGGCCCTCAGGGCCTCGGGACTTAAGAGCGATGCCTGGGTACCCCCCATGCTCATGCGCCAGGCGCCTCATTCAGGGCCTTCGGGAGAGCAAGAGGAAGGGTGGGCTGTCGCCCCCGCGCTGGCCCATTCGGCGCCCGTCTACGTCAACATCCGGGGCCTGCCTTCGCTGACTGAAAAGGAATCGGCGCGAGAGATGATGTGGGTCTGGCTTTCGCGCCTGAGAGACCTCGAGCACACCCTCAGGCATCGGCTTCACGAACTGGCCGACGACGAAAGCGACCCCACCACCGACGCCGTCCGCAGCGAAACCCTGCGCCAAAACCGCGAGGCTCTGCTGGAAGCCGTCCGCGAGGTGGAAGCGCTCTACCTGGAACGCATGAGACGATGACCGCCCAGACGATGACCGCACGGGCCAGTGCCTCGAGCCGCCTGCTCTTTTAAACCGCAGCCTGCCGAGGTTGTCGGGATGGAGGGGCGGCTGGTAGAATATGAAACTGAGTTTCAAGTTGCTATGGATATTCGAAACTACCGCGTGGAGGGCTCAGGCGGGCGCCGGTCTTGGACGGCGTTGCTAGGGGTGTGGGTGCTGTTCTTGAGCGTCCTTCCGGCCCGTCCTGGGGAAGAGGGGGCAGCTCAGCGGCAGGAAGAGAAGGTCGACTACTACCAGCGCTGGCTGAAAGAGGACGTGGCCTACATCATCACCGAAGAGGAACGTGAGATCTTTCAGCAACTGAGCACCGACCGGGAGCGCGACGCTTTTATCGAGCAGTTCTGGAGGCGTCGCGACGAGAGTCCGGGCTCGGGAGTCAACGAGTTCCGCCAGGAGCACTACCGGCGCATCGCCTACGCCAACGATCACTTCAAGTCGGGCATCGACGGATGGGCCACCGACCGGGGACGCATCTACATCCTCCTGGGGCCGCCCGATTCCATCGAACGCCATCCCACCGGTGGACGCTACGTGCGTCCTGTGGACGAAGGAGGCGGCACCACCACCACCGTGCCTTACGAGGTGTGGAGCTACAACTACGTGGAACACCTGGGGCGGGCGGTGGAGATCGAATTCGTGGATCCCCTGAGCAGCGGCGAATACCGCATCGCCCGCCACGACTCCGAAAAAGACGCCCTGCTTTACGTGGGGGGACAGGGGCAGACCTTGGGCGAGCTGGCGGGCCTGAGCAGCCGGGCCGGGCGCCTCCGCAGCGCCCACTTCGGGCGGGGTCTGGGACTGGAAGGCGACTCCCCCCTCAGGGAGAGCGACAATCCCTTCGAGAGCCTGGAAAACTACTTCGATCTGCGCCGTCCTCCCCAATACCGCTTTCCCGACTTGCAGGGACACGTCCAAGCCAGCGTCAGCTACGACAGCTTGCCCTTGAGGCTGCGGGTCGACCGCATGTGGATGAGTCCCGAGCGCGTGCTGGCCGCCGCCACCATCTACCTTCCCGCCCAGGAGGTGCGCTTTGAGCAGGCCGGACTTTGGAAGGCCGAGGTCGATCTTTACGGCGCGGTCGAGACGCTGGGCGGACGCATCGACTATGAGTTCGAAGACCGCCTGCTGGCTCATTCGGTGGGGACCGAGGGGGATCTGGCTTATCAGAAGAAGATCCCGCTGGGACCGGGACGCTACAAGTTGACTTTGGTGGCGCGCGATTCTCACAGCGGCAAGCTGGCGACCGCGGAGACCTCCATCCGCGTTCCCCAACCGCCCGATTCGCTGTGGATGAGCGACGTGGTGCTGGCCTCGCGGGTGGCGCCCGTGGCCCCGGACGGCGCATTGAGCGAAGCTTTCGCAACCCGCATGGGACTCAAGGTCTATCCCCAGCCTGAATCGCGCTTCCTGCGCGGCTCGCGCATGGCCATGGCCTTCGAGGTCTACGGTTTCGCCACCGACTCTTCCAGCGGAGAGCCCGATGTGGAATGGAGCTATGCCTTGGTTCCCGGGGGCACGTCCTGGGAGGAGGCGAGGATGCACCCGCAGCGCAACCTGGGACTTCGCCACGAGGCCCTTACGGCAGCCTATTTCGTGACCACCGCCGATCTGGAAGCGGGATCCTACACCCTGCTGCTGCAAGTCCGTGACCTCATCTCAGGCCAGTTCCTTCGCCGCCAAGTGCCCTTTGAGGTGGTGGCGGCAAGCCTCGAATAGGTGCCGCCATCAGACGTCTTAAGCCTATGAGCGTGTTGGCGGCTGTCGGATTCTTCACAGCAGCGAGCCCGGCTGCGCCTCAGCCTGCCGGCCCTCAAGCGGCCTCTCCGTGGAAGATGACCCGCCTCGACCTGGAGGTGCGAGTTGACCCATCCGGGCATCGGCTGATGGCGCAGGGACGAATGCTGGCGAGGTGGCCGGGAAGGGCTCCCAACCATCGGCTTGTGCTGGCCTTCCCGCGGGCGAACGGCGAGTTTCACGACGCTTCCGTTCCCGCGCCGGCCGCCTTGGCCTTCTCCCCCGATCGGCGCAATCTGGAAGTGGAATTTGAAGAGCCGGTACCTCCGGGCGGGCAGGTCGAGGTCGAGTTCTCCTTTCGCAGCCTGCCCCGCCGACTTCCCGCCGCCGACAGCTTTGCGGTATCGGAGAGGGCGGCAGTGGCCAATGCCGGCGACCTCTGGTATCCCTACCCTCAGGGCGGATCTTTCGAGGCTCCAGGACAGCTCACGCTGCAAGTTCCGCCGGACTGGAGAGCGGTGGCTACCGGTCGGCTGCTGGACAAGAAGGACAGCAGGAACGGCACGCAAGGAACGGTTTGGCGTTGGCAGATAGACGCTGATCAGGGCCGATCCTTTGCGGCTGGAGAACTGGCCTTGCAGCGTCTGCGGAGAGGCGGACTGACCATCGACATCCTCTATCCCCGAGAGGAGATCTCCAACCCATTGCGCCTGGCCCGCTGGCTGGAGGCGCTGCTGCGGCCCTTGCAGGAGCGTTTTGGAACCTTCCCCTGGAGTCCCTACAAGGTGGCGCTGCTGCCCTCGGACACCACTTCGGTGGGCGGGGCTCCGGCCCACGGGATGTTTGTTGCCAGCGCCGCCGCCAGCCGCTCACCTGAAGTCTTTGAAGTCGTCTTCGCCCACGAATCGGCCCATGCCTGGTGGTGGTTCAAAGTGCGTCCCGAGGCCGATACTGCTCTGTTGCTGAGCGAGGGGCTGGCGCAGTACGGCTACCTGCTCAGCCTGGAAGCACGCCAGGGCAAGTCGGCGGCCTTGTCCTTTCTCAATGAAGGCTTGCCGCCGCTGCCCTCGGTTTCGGCCCGCGGCTACGGAGAGATGTGGCGGCAGGGCAGGGACCGTCCTCTGGATAAAGTGCGGGGCGGAACTCCGGGCGACGACAATTTCAGGCTGGCCTGGATCAAGGGCGCCTGGGTGCTGCACATGCTGCGCCGGCGTGTCGGCGACGAAGTCTTCTTCCAGGTTCTCAGGACTGTGCTGGAGAAGTTCGAGAACCAGAGGTTGAGCCTGGAGGACTTGCGCCGCGAGTTCGCCCGCTCCAGTCCGCCGCAGGCCCGCTTCCAGCGCTTCTGGACCCAGTGGATGACGCGGACGGGAATGCCGGTCTTAGAGGTCGAGTCGAGGACGGCCGAGGGCCGGGAGCCCTGCCGGGCTACCGTGCGCCAGCACACCGTACCCTATGACCTCGACGTGGACATCGAGATCCGCACATCCTCCAGCAGGCGGAACATACGCCGCCGAATCGACAGCCGGGTCGAAGCCTTTTCCTTCTCTTGTCCCCGAGAGCCCTTCCAGATTCGGCTGGATCCCCGAGGCGAGTTGCTGATCTGGCGGGACGCCTGGGGCTCTCCCCCAGGCTAGGGCCACGAGGTGGCCGACAAGTTCACACACGAATCAAGTTGCAGCGACCGCGCCGAGGGCCTGTTTGCTCTCGGCGGTATGAGGCTGCTCGCTACCCCTAGCCCCGGAAGGCCTTCCATCTGTTGCGCAGTTGCTGCTCGTAGACCACCAGCACCAGCCCGACAAGGGTCACCGACAGGCCCAGGATCATGTGCAGGGTGATGGACTCTCCCAGCAGCAGGGCTGAGCTGACCACGCCGAAGACGGGGGTCAGGTAGAGGGAAACCGAGGTGCGGCTGGCTTCCAGGCGGGAAAGGACCCAGGTGAAGCCGATGGCGGCCAGGGCCCAGGCGCTGCCGATCTTGAGGAAGGCCGGCCACACCGTCCAGGAGAAGTCCGGGGCCTTGAGCAGGAATCCCGGATCCTCGCGGTAGGCGAAGGGGATCACCGCCAGCAGCGCGATGGAAAAGACGTAGGCGTTGACGCGCAGGTAGCTGAGCTTTTCCAGCAGCAGCTTGGTGAGGATCACTCCCAGCGCGAATCCCAGGCAGGAAAGCAGAATGAGCAGGTTGCCCAGCAGATAGGTGTCGCCCAAAAACTCGGTGTTCTGCCACTCGATGTCTGAGATGAGCGCTGTACCCAGCAATGCCAGGGCCAGGCCCAGGACGCGGTTGGCGCGCAAGCGCTCGTCCAGCAAAAGGGCGGCCAGCAAGGAGGCGAAGACAGGAACGGTTAGAAAAAGCACCGAAAGGTTGGCGGCCAGGGTCATGGTCAGGCCGGTGTTCATGAGCACGGTGGAGATGGTCTGAGCCAGCATCCCCGCCAGCAGCAGCAGCGTGACCAGTTTCCAGCGGCTCATGGGCTTCTTGGGCTCGAGCGGGGGACTCTTGTCGAGAAAAGCGGCCGGAAGGAAGACGATGACGGAGAAAAGCCAGCGCCAGAAAAGCAGTCCGGCGGGGGGGACTTCCTCCAGCACCGCCTTGGTGATGGGGAAGTCGAGGGCGAAGTTGATGTTGATGAGGATGAGCAGGAAGAAGATCCAGCGCGACTCCCCCGAGGCTGAGGCCTCACTCATCGGCACGTCCGCGAGCAAGGGCCCCCACAGGATCGGGCAGCCGGAGCAAAGACGGCCGCGGGCGAATCGCCGCCGTCCTCCTCCGGCTTCCCCCCAGTGCCCGAAATCGGGCAGCCCGATCCCGTAAGGGGCTCGCCCCGGAGAGCCTGAGGCTCCCCCGGGAACTCGTCTCGTTGATGCATGCCCTCTGCGTCACGCCCGCTCCTTCAAAAGATCAGCTTGAGTCCGAACTGGATTTCGCGGGCGCCGCCCGCCGATTGGATCTCGCCGAAGGTGGCGTTTTGCAGCACCGGATCGGGGAGATTGAAGTTGGGACGATTGAGAAGGTTGAAAAACTCGGCGCGGAACTGCAGGTCGACGCCTTCGCTGATGAAGAACTGCTTGAAGACTGAGAAGTCGACGTTCTGAATGCCTGGACCCTCGATGATGCCTCGTCCCGCGTCGCCCAGCGTGGCGTCGGGCTGGGAGGCGAAGGCGGCCACGTCGAACCACTGTTCGGGCCTGCGCTGGTCGGAAGGCAGGCTGCCGTCCGACAGGCGGTCGGGGCGGGTATTGCCGAATAGGCCCGTGCGGCTGGGATCTCCGGCCTGCAGCACCGTCAGGGGGTAGCCGGATGACAGGGAGACGATGCCGTTGATCTTCCAGCCTCCCAGAAGCTGATCGGCCAGGCGGCTCATGCCGGAGCCGAATTGCCGTCCGCGTCCGAAGGGCAAGTCGTAGCTGTAGCTGAAGACGAAGCGGTTGCGCGTGTCGAAGGCCGCCAGGCCGCGCTCCAAATCAGGCCGCTCGCGGAAATACATGATGCCCTGGCCGTTGTTGCCTCCAACCGTGGAGAGCTGGTCGATGGCCTTGGAGACGGTGTAGGCGGCGATGAAGGAGAGCCCCGATGAAAAGCGCTTCTCCAACTTGAACTGACCTGAGTGGTAAGAAGAATTGCCGTCTCGGGTGGCCAGCAGGGCCGATGCCAGATCTGGAAAGGGGCGCCGCTCCTGGACCGCCGACTGGTCGGCGCTTCCGTTGGGCAGAGCCGCCTGGTTGGGATCGCGGCGCAGGTTGAGCTTGCGCCCCAGAGTGCCGGCATAGGAGACGTCCAGCAGCAGGTTGTCGGCCAACTCGTGCTGGAGACTCAAGCCGAACTGCTGTATATAAGGCCGCCTGGCAAAACGATCATGAGTAAAGAAGCCGGGTATGGCGGCTTCCAGGGGAGGGAATAACTGGTCCAGCAGCAGAGAGGGTTGGACCACATTGCCGAAGATGGTCTGCAGCACGTTGAAGGGGGGAGCGTTGCGCCCGTGCTCGAGTTCGTTGACCTCGATGCGGGTGTAGTAGATTCCCCAGCCGGCCCGGATCGCCGTCTTGTTGTTGCCGAAGGGCCGGTAGGCCAGTCCGATGCGGGGAGCGAAGTTGTTGCGGTCGGGCAGGGAGATCTGGTTGGTTTCCTCGCTGGCCACGATGATCTCGCCGGCCTGAAAATCGAAGAAGGTGAAGGCCGCGTCATCCACCGAATAGGGCGTGTTGTACTCGTAGCGCAGGCCCAGATTCAGGGTGAGGTTGTCGCTGATGTCCCAGTCGTCCTGGATGAAGTAGTTCTGGAAGGTGGAGCGGAAGAAGACCGGAGCCAGTCCCGTGGCTCCCTGTACGGCGATGGGAAAGCCCAGCAGCAGGTCGGCGACCTGGTTGCCGCCGTCGCCCACCAGCAGGCGGCTGCTGAAGAATCCGTTGAAGGCCAGCAGTCCGCGCGAGGAGAGGTCGGTCACCTGCTGCACCTGGTTGTGGTTGATCTCGAAGCCCATCTTGATGTTGTGGTCGCCCCGCGTCCAGATCAAGGTGTCGGCGAATTGAAAGGTGTTGTTGAGCGAATTGATGGGGGCCGCGGTGGTGGGGCCGAAACCGGAAAGGCCTCCGGCCAGGAAGAGCATGGCGGGGAGCCCGTAGGAGGGCGGCGCCGGATTGAGGGTCTGCCAGCCCAGAGTTTCCACGAAGTTCTCTTCGCTGGCCCCTTCCTGGGAGAAATTGAGACGGGTGCGGTTGAAACCGATGCGGGCCTCGTTGAGCAAGGTGGGCGTAAAGGTCTGAGTGTGCTGAATCACGGCGTTGTGCCCGCGCAAGGGAAACTCGTTGCCGAAAAGCGGCGCGAATGACGGCTGGGTCACCTCCGAGTCCATCAGCGAATAGCGTCCGAAGATGCGGCTGTCCTGGTTGAAGACGTGGTCGATCTTGAGGTTGAACTGGTCGAAATCGTTGCGGGCCGAGGGCGAGACGATCAGGTTGATGCCGGGCGGAGCCACTCCAGGAATGTTGGGGGCCGGGAAGAACTGGGCCAGGGCGGCTGCCACCGGGTTGATGCGGTTGGGCGGAATGACGTTGTCGGGAAACTGCTGGCGCGAGAGCCCCAAAGGAGCGTTGGGGTCGGGAGCCGTGGTGGCGGGATCGTAAATGGGACCCACCGCCGAGAAGTCGCCGGCCAGCATCTCCGGAGTGGGCACGGTGGCCATCAAGGTGTTCTCGCGGCGCGTGCGCAGCCCTTCGTAGTTGACGAAGAAGAAGGTGCGGTCACGGGCGATGGGACCGCCAAGCGTGAATCCGAACTGATTGCGCTTGAAGGGCAGTGCGTCCTCGGTGTCGTCCTGCCATTGGCGGGCGTCCAGCACGTTGTTGCGCAAAAACTCGTAGGCCGTGCCGTGAAACTGGTTGCCGCCCGACTTGATGGCGATGTTGACGATGGAGTTGCCCTGGCCGTATTCGGCTCCGAAGAAGGTGTGCTGGACCTTGAATTCCTGGATCGCGTCCACCGAAGGGGTGATCCCCACGCCGCCCCACTTGGCGCTGTTGTTGGGTACGCCGTCGATGAGGAAGATGTTCTGTCCCTCGCGGCCTCCGGCGATGTTGGCGCTCTGGTCGCTGCGGCCGGTGAAGAGGTTGGTCATGGAAAAGCTGACGGTGGAATCGGAGAGAGGCACGGCCCCCGTGGACAGGGTGGCCAATTGCACGAAATTGCGTCCGTTGAGCGGCAGATCGTTGATGCGCTGAGAATCAAAGACCTGCCCCACGGCCGCTGTCTCAGACTGCACCAGAACTGACTGGCCCACCACCGATACCTCTTCGGAGATGTTGCCCAGCGGCATCTCGATGTCGTTGCGCAGGACTTGGTCGATCTGCACGATCAAGCCCTCCACCCGAGTGGTCTGGAAGCCCTGCAGGCGCGCTACGACGGTATAAACGCCGGGAGCCAGAGCCGCCACATGGAAGCGTCCCTCGTCGTTGGTTACGGCCGGGCGCTGCTCGCGGGTGGACTCGTTGATGACCATGATCTCCACGCCCGGCAACACCGCCTTGCTGGGATCGGTCACAGTTCCCGAGATGGCTCCATTGGTGGCCTGGGCCAATAAAGGCGATGCCGGGGCCAAAAGGCCGATAGTCAGGCCCAAAACAGCGATCCAGCGTCGCGACAGCACTCTCTTGATCATTCGCTCACTCCACAGCAAGATGTCATCCCTTGCTCGTCTTTTCGCCTTGTCTGTGTCCTATTGACTCGGGGGGAGCATTGCTGCCGGCAGCCCGTGGCGGGCGCCTTCGCCGGAACCTGGCTGCGGGGGGCGGCATGGGGGGCTGCAAAGTCTCGTGTCAAGCTTCCTCCTGAAACTCAGTTTCATAATCGTAGCGTGCGAAGGAACCCAATGTCAAACAGAATCCTCTCAGTTTATCGCCTTTTCCGGGCCAATGCGGTTGGTGTGAATTCCTGCGGTTTCAATGGCATTGTTCTGACAAGAGGGAGCATGAAACTCAGTTGCAATTGATGGCATGTTTGCCTCTCAATCCCTCGGCGAGGAGGCTTGAGCATGGGCCGAGGTCAAGGCGCGTATGGCATAGACCTTGGCCATGCGGGCCCGGTACGGGCCGGAAGCGAAGGAGTCCTGCAAGGGATCGGGGACCTCCAGGCGCTCTTGCACGGCTTCCTCGATCCGGCTTCTGGCCAGCCGTTCCCCCACAAGGGCCTCGGTTACTTGGCGGGCCTGGAAGGGAACGGCGCTGACGCCGTTGAAGCAGAGGCTCAGGCCGCTGCATTCTCCCTCCTCGTTCAGTTGCAGGGAGCAGGCCGCTGCGCACACCGCGTAGCCGGATGCGGGGTGTTCGTATTTCAGGTAACTGTTTCCCCAGCCGGGGCGCTTTTCGATTTCCACCGCAGTGAGTATTTCGCCCTCCTGGAGAGCGGTAGTGAAGAGGTCGAGGAAGAAGTCCCGCGCCGCTACGGTTCTGTGTCCATGAGGACCCTGCAAATGGAAGCGCCCATCCAGCGCCAGCATGACGGCCGGCAGGTCGGAGGCGGGATCGGCGTGGGCCAGGTTGCCTCCTACCGTTCCCCGGTTGCGCACCTGCGGATCGGCGATTTGGCGGGCGGCCTGGCTGAGCAGCGGAGAGTGACGGAGGATCAGGGGCTCGCTGCAGAGGCGGGCGTGGGTCACCAGTCCCCCGATGTGCACTTTGTCGCCTTCTTCCTCCAGCATGGCCAGTTGGGGAATGCGTCCGATGTCGATCAGGTGCGCGGGCTGGGCCAGGCGCAGCTTCATGGCGGGAAGCAGGCTGTGCCCGCCGGCCAGGTATTTGGCGTCCTGGCAGCTTTCGAAGAGGCGGAAAGCCTCTTCCAGGCTGTGGGCGCGGCGGTATTGAAAGGGGCTGGAAAACATCGTCTATTTCTCCCCGCGTTGGATGGCGTTCCAGATCTTCTCGGGCGTGAAGGGAGTGTCGAGGTGGCGGACGCCGTAAGGCTGCAGGGCGTCCATGACGGCATTGGCGACGGCGGCGGTGGAGGCGATGGTGCCGGCTTCTCCCACTCCCTTGACTCCCAGCGGATTATGGGGGCAGACAGTCGTGGTCCGGTCCAGCTCGAAGTTGGGCAACTGGTGGCTGCGGGGCAGGGCATAGTCGAGCAAGGATGCGGTCAGCAGTTGACCTCCCTGGTCGTAAACAGCGTCTTCGAAAAGGGCCTGTCCGATGCCCTGGGCGATGCCTCCGTGCAGTTGCCCGTCCACGATGAGAGGATTGATGACCTCGCCTACATCGTCCACGGCCAGGTAGCGCAGCACCTGAGTTTGGCCCGTGTCCGGATCGATTTCGACCACGGCCAGATGGGCGCCGAAGGGAAAGGTGAAGTTCTTGGGATCGTAGAAAGTGGTGGCCCGCAGGCCGGGCTCCATACCGTCGGGCAGGTTGTGAGCCATGTGGGCGGCGCCGGCGATGGCGGCCAGGGGCTGGGCCTGATCGGGCGAGCCCCGCACCATGAAGCTGCCGTCGCGGAATTCCACGTCTTCCACCGCGGCCTCCAGCAGGTGGGCGGCGATGCGGCGTCCCTTCTCGATGATCTTTTGGCTGCTGGCGGCCAGGGCGCTGCCGCCCACGGCCGCGCTTCGGCTGCCGTAGGTTCCCCATCCGAAGGGGACCTTGTCGGTGTCTCCGTGCACGACTTCGATCTGCGACATCTCCACTCCCAGGCGCTGGGCCACGATCTGGGCGAAGGTGGTTTCGTGTCCCTGCCCGTGGGAGGAGGAGCCGGTGTAGACGGTGACCGAGCCGCTGGGGTGGACGCGTATCTCTCCGCTTTCCCACTGTCCGGCCTGAGCGCCCAGCGATCCCACCAGGGCCGAAGGCGCCAGCCCGCAGGCTTCGATATAGGTGGAGAGTCCGATGCCCAGCGGCTTGCCTCCCTCTTGGCGGCGGCGTTGCTGTTCTTCCCGCAACTTGGGGTAATCGCCCATCTCCAGCACCCGCTGCAGGGAGGCCTGGTAGTTGCCGCTGTCGTATTCCATGTTGAGCGGCGTGGCGTAGGGGAAGCGGTCGGCGGGAATGAAGTTGCGGCGCCGCGCCTGCACCGGGTCGAGTCCGCATTGGCGGGCGCACAGGTCCATCAGGCGCTCGATGAGCAGGGTGGCTTCAGGGCGTCCAGCTCCCCGGTAGGCGTCCACCGGAACGGTGTTGGTGAACACGCCCACCACGTTGCAGTGGACGGCCGGCACGGCGTAGGCTCCGTTGAGCAGGCTTCCATACATGTAGGTGGGCACGGCGGTGGAGAAGGTGGACAGATAGGCTCCCAGATTGGCGTAGGTCTTGACCCGCAGTCCCAGCAGGCGTCCCTGGGAATCGAGCGCCGCCTGAGCGCTGCTGTGGTGGTCGCGTCCCTGGGTGTCGGTCAGGAACGACTCCGAACGCGTAGCGGTCCACTTGACGGGACGTTCCAGTTGCATCGAGCACCAGGCCGCCAGGGCTTCCTCGGGATAGTGGGGGATCTTGCTGCCGAAGCCTCCGCCCACTTCTGGAGCCACCACTCTGATCTTGTGCTCGGGCAACCCCAACGAGGCCATGGAGATGAGCAGACGGTGGACGTGGGGGTTCTGGGTGGTCATGTAAAGAGTGAGCTTTTGCTGGGAGGCGTCGTAGTTGGCCAGGGCCGAGCGCGGCTCTACCGCGAAGGCCACCAGGCGGTTGTTGCGCAGCTCCAGTTCCACCCGTTGGTCGGCCTGGGCGAAGGCCCGTTCCACGGCCTGGCTGTCCCCCAGTTCCCAGTCGAAAGCGATGTTCCTTTCGGCTTCCTCGTGCAGTTGAGGAGCGTCCTCGGCCATGGCCTGGCGGGGCTCGGTCACTGCCGGCAGCATCTCGCAGTCGACATCCACCTGTTCGGCGGCGTCATGGGCCAGATAGGAATCCTCGGCCACCACCACGGCCACGGCGTCGCCCGCGTAGCGGACCTTGTCGGAGGCTAGGAGGCGGTGGGGAGGCATCTTCAGTCCCGGCAGCAACCAGCCAACCGGCACCACGCCGGGAATGCCGCTCTCCTCCAGGTCGCGGGCCGTGTAGACGGCCACCACGCCTTTCATCTTGAGGGCGGCGTCGCTGTCGATGCCCTTGATGCGGGCGTGGGCGTAGGGAGTGCGCACCATGACGGCGTGAAGCAGACCGGGCAGCTTGAGGTCGTCGGTGTAGCGGCCCTTGCCCCGGATCAGGGCGGGATCCTCTCTCCGTTTTACGGCTGTGCCGAAGACGCTGGCGCTCATGCTTCCTCCTTGGCGGCGGCTCCCCGCATCGATTGCGCCGCCCGCTCCACGGCCCGTACGATGTTGTGGTAGCCGGTGCAACGGCAGATGTTGCCTTTCAGTGCGCGGCGGATCTCTTCGGGAGCGGGATCG
Source organism: Acidobacteriota bacterium (assembly GCA_035471785.1). NCBI lineage: Bacteria > Pseudomonadati > Acidobacteriota > Acidobacteriota bacterium. The sequence continues at coordinate 50,705 of DATIPQ010000010.1, read as the reverse complement.
GGCCGGTCCTGCAGCAGTCCGCAGGCGGCCAGGATCATCCCGGGCGTGCAGTAGCCGCACTGCAGGCCGTGCTCTTCCCAGAAGGCCTCCTGCAGGGGGTGGAGACGGCCCTTGAGGGCCAGTCCCTCGATGGTGGTGACAGAGCGACCGTCGGCCTGCACGGCCAGTTGGGTGCAGGATTTGACGGCTTCTCCATCGATCAATACCGTGCAGGCTCCGCAGAGGCTGGTCTCACAGCCGACGCGGGTGCCGGTCAGGTCGAGCTGCTCGCGCAGAAAGTGCACCAGAAGCAGCCGCGGGTCGACTTCGCGGGTGTGGCGGCTGCCGTTGACTTCCAGTCTGATTTTCATGGTCCAGGCCTTTCCTTGGGCTTGCTTTCGGGGAGCTCGCGCTCCCCCTCACCAGTCTGCATGGGCTCCTTCGCGGGTTCTGAGAACGGGCAGATCGACGGGTTGGTAGGGATGGGCGGCGGCCACTTCTTCATCCACCGTGATTCCCAGGCCGGGAGCGTCGTTGCAGAGCAGGTCTCCGTCCTGGAAGCGGTAAGGCCTGTGGGGGAACAACTCTTCGCGCCAGTCCACGTCGCGGGGAACCAGCTCCAGCACCAGAAAGTTGGGTGTGCTGATGGCCAGGTGCATGCAGGCGGCGGTTGAAAGGGGGCTGAGAGGGTTGTGGGGCGCCACCAGAATGTCGCGCACTTCGGCCATGGCGGCCAGCTTGCGGGCTTCCCAGAGTCCGCCCACGTGGCATAGATCGGGCTGGATGACGGAGGCCGCCCGGTCGCGGATCAGGGGCCAGAATCCGTGGCGGGAGAAGAGACGCTCGCCGGCGGCCAAGGGGCAGCGGCTCTCCTGCGACAGCAGCTTGAGGTTCTCGTGATGTTGGGGGCCGCAGGGCTCTTCGATCCAGGCCGGTTCAAAGGCCTGCAGGCGCTGCACGGCCAAACGGGCCAGGTCGAAGGAGAATCGTCCGTGAAGTTCGACCATGATCTCGATCCCGTCTCCCAGGGCCTTGCGCAGTTCTTTGACGAGATCGAGTCCGCGCTCCAGCATCGGGCGTCCCACGATATCGTCGCCCGGCAAGAAGCACGGGGTCTTCAAGGCCCGGTAGCCTTCTTCCACCGTCAGGCGGGCCCGGGCCACCAGCTTGTCGATGCTGTCGTCGCCGGGTTGAATCCATCCCGAGGCATAGACCGGAACCCGCTGCCGGCAGGGGCCTCCCAGCAGCCGGTAGACGGGGATGCCGTAGTGCTTTCCGGACAGGTCCCAGAGGGCTTGCTCGAGTCCGCTGACGGCGCTGGAGAGGATCACGCCTCCCCTCCAGAAGGAGCCTCTCGACATGAGCTGGTAAAGAGCCTCGACATCCAGCGGGTTGCGTCCCTCGAGACGGCGGCCAACTTCTTTCACGGCCGCCGCAACGGCTTGCTCGCGGCCCTCGACGGTGGCCTCGCCCCATCCCGTCAGTCCATCGTCGGTGCTGATCTTGACCAGCACCCAGTTGCGCCACTGGGCGAAGACGATGAGGGTCTCGATGCGGCTGATCTTCATCCAGCCCCCTCCAGCTCGCGGCGGATGTCGCAGACGCGCAGCACCATTTCTCCGGAAAGGTCGGCGCCGATCTCGAAGGGCTGCTGGGCGGGACGCATGTAGTTGTCGGAAAAATACCAGTAGCCTGCGGCCAACTGGGTTTCCACCAGGTAGTCGAGGACCTGCAAGGCGATTTCCCGCGCGCGCTGATCGCCGCTGGCGGCGTGGTAGACGGAGGCTCCCCAGCCGATCTTGACGCTGGGGATGGTGTTGTAGGACTCAGGCTGGTAGACCTCGGCCCACTGCAGATAGTCTTGGGCCGCATCCAGGTAGACGGCCTTTGCCGTGGCGCCCCACAGCTTGCTGAGAAAGGCGCAGGCATAGCCCAGGGCCCACATCTCGAAGCTGTCGCCTTTGCGCAGCCGATAGAACATCGAGTCCGGACCCTCCTCGTCGAAATCGGTAATGAGTCCGCCATCGCTCCGGCGGCGCAGGTAGAAGACCTGTTGATCCTGCTGGCTCTTCAGCATATCGACCAGGAAGTCGCCGGCCCGGGCGGCTTCCTCCAGCCGTCCCGCATAAAGCAGCCCGAAGCCGCAGGAACAGGTGCTGCCCGTGTCCAGCGTCTCAGGCGGCCGCTTGCCTTCCTCCATCTTCTGGCTGTAGAAGCCTCCGCTCTGGTGCTGGCGGGGCAGCAGGTGGGCGACGGCCTTGGCCAAGGTGCGGGTGCGCCCGTTGAGGACCAGCGACTGCATCAGCCAGCCGTGAATGTAATAGTAGAAATGGTTGGGAAAGTGCTCGACGCGGCTCTTGCAGCCGGGCTCGGTCAAGAAGTCGCCCTCTTCGGTGAGAAAGTTCTTTTCCACCCAGGTCAGGGCCCGCGAGGCCTCCAGGTAGCGTCCGGCGATGGTCATGGCCAGGGCCGGTTTGTAGTAGGCCACCAGGTCCTGGCGGGGCATGGAAAAAGAGCCGTCCCCATTCTGGGCGGCGGCGAAATAGTCCATGCAGGCTTCTACACAGCGCTGGTAGTCGTTCATCGGCACTCCTTTTCCGAATCGCGGCGCAGCAGGTCGACCGGAATGCGGTCGCGATGGCGTTGAGCCTGGCCCAAGTCTCTATCCTTCCAGGCCAGGAAGCCCTCTCAGATCCTCGCTGACCGCCCGATAATCAGATCAGCGCGGGCGGCCTCCCGGCGATCTCCTCGATCCCGATCCGGCTCAAGGGATTTTGATCCCGGGTACCGTCCAGAAAGGGATAGTTCAGCTCTTGAAGGGAGTGAAAAAGACCAGAGATCTGCCGGGAGGCTCGAGCCAGCACATCGCAGTTGTCGTCGGTGATCCTCACCCGGCAGCCGCGCAAGGCCAGGTCAAGGGCGATGCCCTTTCCCGTAAGCCCCGCGCCAATGATGAAGATGCGTTCCGTTGACAACATGTTTAGACCAGCCCATCATAGGGGCTGTGAAACCAAGTGTCAACAGGAGAGCGTAGTGCGAAATCAAGTTTCAGAAGGGAATGCGGGAAGTCCGCTGCTGGCCCGGGTGGCCGAGATCCCCGTCATCGATTCCCACGAGCATCTCATGCCTCTGGCCGAGCGGAACCGCCGGGCGCAGGACTTTTCCTACCTCTTCGGACAATACCTGGGACCCGAGATGGTCAGCGCCGGAATGCCCCGCCGCCAACTGGAGCGTTTCTATTCCCCCGAGGTCGGGGAAGAAGAGAAGGTGGAGATCTTCCTGCCTTTTTGGGAGAGGGTCAGCCACACCTCTTTGGCCAGGATCAAAGCGCAGGCGGCCCGGCGCTTTTTCAATGTCGAGCGCTTCGATCGGGAGGGCCTGAGGCGGCTCGGCCAAGCCATTCGCAAAAGCGCCCGCCCCGACTGGTATGAAGAGGTCTTAGGGGCGAGCGGAATCGAGACCATGGTGGTCAACTACTTGAAAACCCACCATCGGCTGGGCTGGCGGGAGGTGGAGGACCATCCCCGCTACCGCTACACGGCCAATTTCGACGACTTCCTCTGGATGGCCTCGAGCAGCGACCTGGAGGAGTTGGAGAAGGAGTTCAACCTCTCCCTGCATAGTCTCGACGATCTTCTGCGGGCCCTTGAGACCGCCTTCGCCGCCCGCATCGGTCCGCGGACCGCCGTGCTCAAGTCGGTCATGGCCTATTACCGCACCCTGCAAGTAGCCGAAGATCCCTCTGCGGTCGAGGCCGAGCGGGCCCTGCAGCGCTTGCGCCAAACTCCTGGGCGGCCTTTCGATCCCGGCCTGCGGGGCCAGGACGTCCCCTGGGCACGTCCTCTGCAGGACCTGCTCATGCACCGCATCTGCCAACTGGCCTCCCCGCTGGGCCTGGCGCTGCAGGTTCACGTCGGCTTCCAGGCCGGCAACGGCAACGTCCTGCAGCACTCCGATCCCCGCCACTTGAGCCCTCTCCTGCTGCGCTATCCGAAGCTGAATTTCGAACTGCTCCATGCGGGTTATCCCTACCACTTCTCTTCGGTGGCCTTGGCCAAGATGTTTCCCAACGCTTATCTCAACTTGAGCTGGATCTTCTCGCTGGCTCCCGAGGCGGCGCGGGAAACGCTCTCGCACGCCGTGGAAATGGTGCCGGCCGTCAAAATCATCGCTTTTGGCGCCGATTCGCGCCTGGTGGAATCGCTGGCGGTCCACTTGGACTGGGCACGACGCTCCATCGCCCGAGTGCTGGAGGACAAGGTGGCCGGGGGCAGCCTCTGCGAGAAATCCGCGCTGCGATTCGCCCGCTGGATTCTCTACGACTCGCCGCGACGGCTCTACCGCCTCGCCGCCTGAAGGAGGACAGTCCCTATGTCAGATTCAAGCCTTTTTCCCAGCGATCTCGAACCTTATCCCGTGGTGGCCAACATCGAGTTTGCCGAGGGGCCCATCTGCGACCCCGAGGGCAACCTCTACTTCGTCAACTATGTCGAGAACGGCACTATCGGACGGCTCGATCGCGGGGGAACGGTCAAGGTCTGGCGCCGCACCGAAGGACTGATGCTGGGCCTGAAATACGACGGTCGGGGAGGGATCGTGGCCACCGACTACGGTCTCAAGCGAATCGTCCGCTTTCCCCTCGATGGAGGGGAGGAAGAGGTGCTGACCGGAGACTACCGGGGCGAGGCCTACAACGGTCCCAACGATCTCTGCTTCGATCAGGCCGGCAACCTCTACTTCAGCGATCCGGGCGACAACTTCCAGGAACCGGTGGGCAAGATCTACCTATACCGGCCCGACGGCTCGGTGCAGAGGCTGGACGAAGACCTGCTCTATCCCAACGGCATCGCGGTTTCACCCGATCAAAAGCGCCTCTACGTCTCCGAGACAGTGACCCGCAAGATCCTGGCCTATGACCTGACCGTTCAAGGGGTCAAAGGCAAGCGGATCCTCTTTGAGTTCCCTAACGACGGGGTGGACGGCATCATGTTCGACGAGTTCTCCCGCCTTTGGGTGGCCCGCTGGAAAAACGGCACCCTGGACTGCCTCGACGAGCAGGGAAACCTGGTAGGTTCACTGCCGGCCGGAGGGGACGTGACCAACCTATGCTGGTGGAAAGACACCCTCTACGCCACCGTGGCCGGCCGCCACAGCATCCACCGCCTCGAGGTGGGATTCACCTGCGCTGCCCAGAGCCCGGCTGGGACCCAATGAGCGCCTCAGCCGGCTGACTTCCAACTACTTTCAACTTTCAGCGGCCAACTCACGAAGGGACCGGCGGCCCTGAACATTTCACTGGGGAATGACCAGCAATGGCTCGGAGGTCAGGTTGAGATCCTGAGCCGGCCGGTCCCGGGCCTGGCCCCCCAGGTCGACGGTGTGGACGGTGCCGCGGATCTCAGGCGGCAGCAGGGCGGGCGCCCTGGAGTCCTGCCAGAGATAGTAGGCGTCCGGCCCCTCTTGCATGACCAGCCGGTAGACCCCGGGAGCCAGCCGCTCCACGCCGCGGGCGCGGGCATGGGTCTGAAGGAAGGTCTTGACGGCCGGGAAAGCCGGCTTTGCTTCGGGGGGATTGCCGGGTTGGTTGAGTTCCACCAGACCCCATTGTCCCTGGCCCTCCTCGGTGCCCAGGTCATAGAGGCAGAACTGATAGACGCGCTGAAAGCCCAGCCAGGAGGCGTGCAGCAGGTACTTGACCAGCCGCGAGGCCTGTTCCCGGCGGCCCGTGTAGCGGGAATCGTCTCCGATTTCGGTCAGCCAGACCGGCATTTCCAGGTTTCGAGCGTCCAGCACGCGCTGCACGTAGGCTTTCATCACCTGCAGAGAGTGCAGCAGCGGCTGGTATCCCGTCAGCACGCCTTTGGCCTCGAGTTGAGGATTGTTGCTGCGGAAGGCCTCCAGCACCGATCCCGAGAGGGGGCGTCCGCCGTAGATCATGGGATAGTTGTGCAGGTTGACCACGTCGAAATAGGGATAGCCCGGCCCTTTCAGGTTTTCCTGGTCGAGCAGCTCTTCCAGATAGGCCGGGTTGTGACGGTGGGGCGGATTGGCCACCCGGATGGCGGCCGAAGCCAGTCCTGCCAACACCACGCGGGCTTGGGGATCGGCCTTTTTGACTTCTTCCGTGAAAGCCTTGAGCCAATAGGCATGCTGTTCGGGATCCTGCCACCAGCCCCCGTCCACTTCATTGTAGAACTCCCAGTAGCGGATGGGCTTTTCAAGACCCTGCAGCGTCGAGGTCGATCCGTAGCGGTGCACGGCGGCTGAGACGAATCCCCTGAAGTCGGCCTCGAACTCCCTGCGGGGAAGCCAGGTGCGGGGGTCCTGGGGAGACATGTTGAAGGCGTGTCCGTCTCCTTGCTGGCCGGGGGGAAGGGTGGCCCACACGGGAAGCCCGGTGAAAATGCCCAGAACCTCGATTCCCCGCTCACCGGCCTGCAACACCAGGTCGTCCACAGAGGTGAAGTCATACTCGGCGCCCCTTTGCGCTTCCACAAGTCCCCACTGCATGACTGCTTCGCGAAGGTCGGTCAAGCCCGCTTGGCGGGCCAGATCCAGGTAAATGGCGCGGTCGGCGGGCGCCGGACGGGCGAAGGGGAAAGAGCCGTCCTTGTCCTCAAAGGCCATGAAAGCGGTCGTCCCGAAGCGCGTCTTGCTGCTCTCGGCCTGCTCTTGGGCCTGCAGGCAACCCATCGTCAGCACCAGTCCGAACAGCGCCAGCAGCACCCGCATGACCCGGAGAGGCCCTTTTTTTCTGGACAAAAGCTTGAAACTTTGTTTCATGAGGACGATAATAGCCTATCGGAGGGCGGCATTGAAAGCGGGCATTGAAAGGGGAGAATAGATGGCATCTCAGTCAACTCCGTCCCGCAGGCGCTTTGACGGCTGCGTGGCCGTGGTCACGGGCGGCGCTTCGGGGATTGGCCAAGCCACGGCCCAGGGGCTGGCCGCCGAGGGCGCCTCGGTGGTGATCGGCGACATCGACCGGGAAGGGGGGCGCCGCACGGCGGATTTCATCGAGGAGGCGGGCGGCCTGGTTCGCTTCATTCCCACCGATGTGGCGGACGCCGCCGCCGTGAGGTTTCTGATCGAGCAAACAGCGGAAACCTTCGGAGGCTTGGACATTCTTTGCAACAACGCCGCCTATCTGCACGGAACGGGCTCGGTGACCGAGGTTCAGCAAGAAACTTGGGACAAGACTTTGTCCGTCAACCTGACAGGAATGTTCCATTGTTGCCGGGCCGCCCTTCCCCTCATGATGAAAGCGGGCCGGGGCAGCATCGTGAACACGGCTTCGGTACTGGCCGTGGTGGCCCAGCCCAACTACGCCCCTTACATCGCCTCCAAGGGGGGCGTGGTCCAGTTGACACGCGCCATGGCCTGGGACTACGGGCCCCACGGCATCCGCGTCAATGCGGTTTGTCCCGGATCCATCGAGTCTCCGCCAGTGGCTGAAGTATTGCGGGAGCAGCCGGAAATCAGGCGCGACATCGAAGAGAAAACCGCCCTCAGGCGGATCGGCCAATGCCGTGAAGCGGCCGCCGCCATTCTTTTTCTGGCTTCTCAGGAAGCCTCCTATGTGACGGGAAGTCTGCTCTTCGTAGACGGGGGGTGGACCGCCACCTAAGCATCCATGAATGATAAGAAACTAAGTTTCGTCGACTCCTTGACAGGAGAAACAATATCTACTAGGCTCGGCCGATGCAGGAAACACCCGGGGTCGCTTCTATGCCGGAGCTGACGCCTTATTCTCGAGATTTGCTGGAAGAAGCGCAGGCGGACGGTGAGTTTGACCCGCTCCAGGCTTACTGGGCCATGCTTAAGACCCGCCTGGTGGACGAACTGTGCCTGCGTTTGCAGCGGCAGGGACGCCTGGCCTTCTACGCGGGATCATCGGGAGAGGAAGCCGCTGTGGTGGGATCCGCCGCGGCCCTGCACCCGGAGGACGTGATTTTTCCCAGCTACCGCGAACTGGCAGCCGCCTTTTACCGCGGCTATTCCCCGCGGGCCTTTTTTTGCCAGCTCCTGGGCAACCGCCGGGACACCGCGCTGGGACGCCAGATGCCGCTCCATTTCAGCGCCGCCGAGATCAACGTGGTCAGCGGCTCCAGTCCGGTAGGGACGCAGATTCCCCAGGCCGTCGGATATGCCTTGGGCCTGAAGATCCAGAAGAAGCCCGGATTGGCGGTGGCCTATTTCGGAGAGGGCACTACCTCCACCGGGGACTTTCACGTGGGCTTGAATTTCGCGGGGGTTTACGGCGTCCCCGTCCTTTTCTTTTGCCGCAACAACCAGTGGGCCATCTCGGTGCCCCTGAAGATGCAGACCGCCTCCGAAGACATTGCGGGGAAATCCCGCGCCTATGGATTGGAAGGCGTCAGGGTGGACGGCACCAACCTTCTTGAAGTCTATTGCCAGTGTCGGCGGCTGGCCCGCAACGCCCGCCGCCACAACCGTCCGGCCCTGATCGAGGCCGTCATGTTCCGTCTGGGCGCCCATTCCACTTCGGACGATCCTTCGGCCTACCAGCCGGAGGGGCTGCGCGAGTCCTGGGCCCGCCACGACCCGCTCTTGCGCATGAAGCGCTTCTTGCTCGACAGCGGCCTTCTCGCGGAAGATGAAGAAGACCGCCGGCGAGGAGAGATGGAAGCCCGATTGAAGGCGGACTTCGATTGGGCCGCCGAGGTCGGTGCACCTGACCGTGAAACCCTTTTCGAGGGCGTCTATGATCGCTTGCCCTCTCATCTGCGGGAGCAACGTGAAGACTCCTTACTTTGACCGCCTTCAAAGACGCGGGCATGAAGCCGTTTACTTTTGTCGCGACCGCGGGTCGGGACTGCGGGCCCTGATCGCCTTTCACGACACCACTTTAGGTCCGGCGGCCGGGGGAACCCGGCGCTGGGCTTACGCCGACGAAGAAGAGGCCTTGCAGGACGTCCTCAGGCTTTCCGAGGGCATGACGCTCAAGTGCTCGGCGGCGGGCCTCAACAATGGCGGAGGCAAGATCGTCATGCTGGCCGAGCCGGGAGCCGCTCCCCGCCGGGAGCAATACCGGGCGCTGGGACGCTTCATCGACCGTTTTCAGGGACATTTCGTGACCGGCGAGGACGTGGGTACCGGCGACGAGCAGTTGCGCTGGATCTCCCAGACCACCCGCTGGGTGGTGGGCTTGCCCGCCGCCGGAATGGACAAGCCCGAAACTTCGGCTCAGACGGCTTTAGGCGTACGCCTGGGCATGAAAGCCTGTCTGCGCAGGGTGGTGGGCAAGGACGATCTGGAGGGCGTTCGAGTAGCCGTGCAGGGACTGGGCCATGTGGGCATGAAACTGGCTCGGGCCCTGGCCCGCGAAGGTGCGCGTCTGGTTGTCTCCGAAGTGGACCCTGGCAAGGCTCAGGAAGCGGCGGGCCAACTCGGAGCCGAGGTGATCGAGCCTCAAGAAATCTACCGCACGGACTGTGACGTGTTCGCCCCCTGCGCCTTGGGCGGCGTTCTTAACAGCCGCACCGTCGAGAGCTTGCGCTGCCGGGTTGTGGCCGGCTCCGCCAACAATCAACTGGGCCAGGACGGCGATGCGGAGCGGCTCCATGAGCGCCAGATCGCTTATCTCCCGGACTTCGTGATCAATGCCGGGGGGGCCATCGACAATCTGGCCATGCTCGACCCGCAGGGATACGACGCCGACCGCGTCGAGGAGCAGATCCGCAAGATCCCCGACCGCATCGAGCGCCTTCTCGACATTTCCCTAGAACACGGCATTTCCACTCAAAAGGCGGCCCTGCACATGGCCCGAGAACGCCTGGAGACGGCCCGTCAGGCGCGGAAGGAGACATCGTGAAGCGTCTCATTCGGGTCATCGGGGCCTTGACGGTCCTCATGATGTGGCTGCCCCTGGGCTTGGCTTCCCGAGCGTCCCTGGACGACCCTTTCGCGGACAGTACCTGGATCTGGCTCTCCGACCCTCCCCGCCAGAGGGATCTCTTCGTCTATTTCCGCAAGGATTTTCAGTTGCCGGCCGTTCCCGACGATTTTCGTTTGCGCATCACGGCCGACAGCTTCTACCTGCTGACGGTCAACGGCCACACGGTGGGCCGCGGACCGGCGCGCAGCGATCCCCGCTGGAAACCTTATGACGAGTACGGCCAGGAGGCGGCTCGCCATCTGCGTCCCGGACGCAACCTGATCGCCGTCAAGGTCCACTGGCTGGGCGAGGGACACTTCTCCTACATCCCCGGCAGGCCGGGGCTGCTGGTGGAAGCCTCGGGGACCCCCGAGGGCAATCCCTGGCGACTGAACAGCGATGCCTCCTGGAAGGTGCGCCCCAGCCGCAACCACCTCGACAGTTCGCGGCGCATCAATCAGCAACTGGGATTCAACGAAGTCTACGACGCAACCGCCGATCCCTCCGAGAAGCGCTGGGCGCAGCCCGCTCTGGACCACTCTTCCTGGCCGCCAGCCCTGGCCGTGGGACCGCCCCGGCGTCCGCCCTTCGAGCGGCTGCTGCCCCGCGAAATACCCTTGGAGACCGACGAGATCGTCACCGCCACCGGGGCCGTCGCCTGGGGACGCGTCATCCCCACCTTGCAGGAAACCGTCATCGACCTGGCCCGCTTGGGTTCGGCTCCTGCGGTGGGCGGGGCCGGCCCCGAAACAGCTCCCGGACGCCTGGTCTACCTCTACAGCCGGCTGCACAGCGACCAAGACCGCACCGTTACGCTGACGCTGGAATCCGACCGTGATCTTGACCTCTGGGTAGGCGGCCGAAGGGTCCTGCGCCACCGTCCAAGAGAGACGGGAGGCGCCTCCGCGACCGCTCAGGCTGATTTGAGCCGAGGCTGGAACCGGCTTCTGGTCAAGGCCGTGGCCGGCACCTCTTTGGCCATCAGTTGGCGCGACCCCGATCCCATCCGCTTTCGCAGCGGCGGGCCGGACTCGCCTTCCTGGGTCTTCGCCGGGCCCTATCCGCTCAGGCTGAAGACCAAGATCCTGGGCATGTTCCCGATCTGGAAGGACTTCGATCAGGCCTATCCGCCGCAAAAGAGCTACCTGGCGGGTGATCTCGACCTTGGCGGCTGGCAGGACGCCGCTGCCTTCACCCGCAAGATCGAGAGCATCGCCCGCGTCATGCGGGCTTCTCTGCACGAGGCGGCCGGGTCGGACAAAATCAGCCAGCAGGGAGAGGGAGAATGGCTGATTCGGGCCCACCAGGACGAGATCCTCTACCTGGTCTTCGATCTGGGTCGCGAGGTCAACGGCTATCCCATCCTCGCTTTGGAAAGCCCGGGGCCGGGTGTGGTCGAAGTGGGCTACAGCGAGCATCTGGATGGCAACTCGCTCAATCCCTACCGGGCCGCCTCCCATTACGCCGACCGCTACCGGGCGGCCGCCGGCAGCAACCATTGGGAACTCTTCGAAAAGCGGGCTTTCCGCTACCTGCAGGTCGAGTTGAGGGAGTTTCAGGGACCGGTACGGCTGCGTTTGCCGGCTCTGCGCATGGCCACCTATCCCCTGGATGAGCAGGGCGAGTTTGCTTCCTCCGATCCTGAACTGAACCGCATCTGGCAGGCCTCGTTCCACACCCTGCGCATGAGCATGGAGGACCTCTTCATCGATTGTCCCTGGCGCGAGCGCACCCAGTGGTGGGGAGACGCCCGGGTACAGGCCCTGGCCAACTACCACCACTCGGGGGATCCCCGGCTGGTCCGCAAGGGATTGCGCGACATCGCCCGGTCCCAAACCGCCGAAGGCATCACCTACGCCGCCTATCCCACCAGTTTCGAGCCTGCCGTCGCGCCCGAGTTCATGGCCTTGTGGATCCTCTCGCTGGAGGAATACTACCGCTACAGCGGTGACCGGGGGCTGGTTGAGGAACTCTATCCTTATCTGCTGCGCGCCATGCAGTGGTTTGAGGGGCATCGCAACCAAGAGGGACTTCTGGCCGATCTCCCCCACCTTCTCTGGGTAGACTGGGCGCAACTGGACCTGCGCGGAGAGTCGACGGCGCTCAATGCCTACTACGTTGAAGCGCTGCGCCGGGCCGCCCTCTTGGCCGGGCTCATGGAGGACGAGGCCTCGGCCGCTGATTTTCGAAGCACGGCCGGGCAGGTGGCCGCAGCCATCAACCGCCGGCTCTGGGACCCCGAGCTGGGACTTTACCGGGACTCCCGTCAAGGCCGGCGCTTCTCTGAGGTCGTCAGTCAGCAAGCCAATACTCTGGCCCTACTTTTCGGGGTGGCCCCTGAAGAGCGCCGCCAGGCAATCCTGGATAAGATTCACGACCCGGAGCGCGAGATCGTCCAGTCTGCGACACCCTTCTTCTCCTACTACGTCGTGCAGACGCTTTACCAGGGCGGACGCCACCGGGATGCCCTGAGGCAGCTTAAGCGCTGGCTGAAGATGGCCGAGACGCCGCCGGGCACTTTCTGGGAGTACTGGACGCCCCATTTCAGCCGCTCCCACGGATGGGCCTGCGCGCCTTCCATCCTGTTGCCGCAGATGGTACTGGGCGTGCAGATGCGCCGGGCGGTCTTCGCCCAATTCGAGGTCCGTCCCCACCACTGGGACGTCCTGGATTGGGCCCGCGGCAAGGTGCCGCTCAGCGACGGCGGCGAGATCAGCGTGTCCTGGACACGGGAGAAAGACTCCTTCAGTCTGCGGCTGGCCTCTCCGGCGGGCAAGCGGCCCAGCGTTTTCCTGCCCGACCTTTACTCTTCCTTCCGCCTGCAGATCTACCGGGAAAGCGATCAGGGACTGCGGCTTCTCGATCTGCCCTGGCAGCGAAGGCAGGGACGGATCTCCATCCAACTGCCGGAGGGCGGCCGCTACTTCTTCCGTTTGCTGCCCGAGGAGGGATCATGAAATCCACGCCCGGGCAGTTTTCCTCCAAGGACCGCGACAAGGTGCGCAACTGGTGGCAGTTGGCTGGGGTTGAGCGCAGCCGCCTGCAGGGCGGACGCAGCGAGGGCGTGGAAGCGCTCGACTTCCGCACCGGAGGCGGGTTGCGGCTGCAGATACTGGCCGGACGCGGCATGGACATCGGATTGGCCGAGTATCGGGGCTATCCTCTTTGCTGGCTGTCGCCGGCCGGCGTGGTCCATCCCTCCTACTTCAGGGAAGAAGGGGCCGGGTTCCTGGACAGCGCCTGCGGAGGCCTGATGTTCACCTGCGGACTGACCCAGGCGGGCGCGCCCTGCCGGGACCAAGGTCGCCAGTTGGGACTGCACGGGCGCATCGCCAATCAGCCGGCCCGCCGGGTAGGCTGTTCGGCCGGATGGCGGGGAGATGAGTTCATCATCGAGGCCACGGGCTGCGTGGAGGAAAACGAACCCTTCGAATACTGCCTCGCCCTGAACCGCACCTACCGCGCCCGCCTGGGGGACTCGCGGGTGGAGATCTCCGACCGGGTGGTCAACCGAGGGCCGGCCCCGGCTCCTCATATGATCCTCTATCACTTCAATTTCGGCTATCCGCTGGTGGACGAGGGGGCCTCGGTGCTGCTGGCCAGCCAAGAGGTGACCGCCCGGGATTCCGCCTCGGATGAACGCCTGGCGGAATGGGATCGGGTAACGGCGCCTGCGGCCGGCTTCTCGGAAGACGTGTTCTATCATAAGCTGAAACGTACGCCTCAAGGCCGGGCTCGGGCAGCAGTCGTCAACCACCAGCTTGAACTGGGCGCCATGGTCGACTTCGACGCACGCAGCCTGCCGCGCTTCGCTCAATGGAACTGCTTTAACGACCGGGTCTACGCGTTGGGCCTGGAACCGGCCAACTGCCTGACCGAGGGGCGGGCAGCCGAGCGGAAAAGGGGCACCCTGGAGTTCTTGCAGCCCGGGGAGGAACGCAACTACGACATTCGACTGGAAGTGGTCGAGGGCGCCGATCGCCTGGCGGAGCTCCGCCGCCTGATTGTGGAGGATGCTGATGGCTAATATTTCCTCGGCCGCCGACTGCCTGCTGCGCATCAACTCGCAACTGCCCAACCTGAGCGGAAAAGAAGGGGAGATCGCCCGTTACGTCGTCGACAACGCTCCCGAGGTGCTGGCCCTGACCATCTACGAACTGGCCGACCAGGTCCAGGTCAGCCCGGCCTCCATTACCCGCTTCACCAAGCGCATCGGCTACCAGGGATTCAACAGCTTCAAGATCGCCCTGGCTCACGCCGTGGGAGCCCGCGAACCCGATCCCTTTTCCGCCGACCTCAAGAGCGACAATCCCGAGTCGGTGATCTACTGGGTCTTCGAGCAGAACATCTCCACGCTCAAGAATACCCTCAAGGTGGTTTCCCACTCCAATCTGGTACGCACCGCCCAAAACTGCATGAAGGCCAGGCGCGTGCATTTTTACGGGGTGGGGTCCTCGGGTTTCATCGCCCGCGACGCGGCGGCGCGCTTCGCCCTGCTGGGCCTTGAGAGCGAGGCTTTTTCCGACCCCTACCTGCAAATCTCCTCGGCTGTCCGTTTGGGAGAGAAAGACGTGGCCTTCGCCATCTCCCACACCGGATCTTCCCGCACCATCATCGACACTCTGAAAGTGGCCCGCGAATCCGGGGCCACCACTGTGTGCATTACCAACTACAGCAATGCGCCGCTCATCCAGGTGGCCCAGATCCCTCTGGTGACCAGTTCCGAGCAGAAGCGCATCCACGTGGCCGAAATCACCTCCCAGGCGGCCCAGCTCTCCATCATCGATTCCATATATTTCTTGATGGCCCAAAAGCTCAAGGACCAGGAAGCCCGAGTGCTCTCGCGCCTTGAAGACTACGTCATCGACCTGCTCAGAGAGGACTGAAAGATGTCGGAAAGCGATCTTCGGCGACAAATCGTCCACATCGGACGGCTCTTGGAAGAGAAGGACTTCATCGAGAGTACCGCAGGGAACATCAGTTGCCGGCTCGACGATGAGCACGCCCTGATCACGCCGGCCGGCTGCCGCAAGGGTTCGCTGAGGCCCGAGTCTCCGGTGCGCGTCCGCATTCTGGACGGGCAATGCTCCGGCAGACCTTCCTCGGAGACGCCCATGCATCTGGGCCTCTATCGAGAGTTCCCCCACATCGGGGCCGTCATTCACGCCCATCCCCCCTACGCCACCGCCTTTGCCGTGGCCGGCGTGGAGCTGCAATACGACGTGCTGCCCGAAGTCGTGGCCCAACTGGGACGCGTCCCCATCGCCGCCTATGGAAGGCCCACCACAGAGGCCATGTTCGCGGCCATCCGCGAACTGGTCGAAGGACGCAACGCCATCCTGCTCAAGAACCACGGCTCGGTCACCTTCGGCGCCGACCTGGAAGAAGCCCTCAATTACCTGGAACAGCTCGAGTTCTGCGCCAGCGTGCTCTACCGGGCCCGACAGTTGGGCAAGGTCGACTCGCTTCCCGAGGAGGAGTTCGACTGGCTGCTGAGCGTCCGCCAAGCGGCCGGCAACACCGAGTAGACAAGGACCGCCGCCTCATGAGCTTATTGGGACTCGACATCGGAACCTCGGGGTGCAAGGCTGCCGCCTTCGACCAACAGGGCAAGCCGCTGGCCTATGCCTACCGGGAGTATCCGCTGCACAGTCCTGCGCCCGGCCGGGCCGAACTCGATCCCGAAGAGGTCTGGCAAGCCGTCCTCTACTGCCTGGGCACAGTGGCCCAGAAGACGCGCAATTCTCCGCCCCGGGCCATGGCCTTCTCCTCCCAGGGCGAAGCCGTGATTCCACTCGACCAGGGCGGACAACCCTTGGCCAACAGCATCGTCACCTTCGATTCGCGAGCCCGGCAGCAAACCCGGCGCCTGCGCGAGCGCATCGGGGACGACCGCTTCTTCGACATCACCGGGGTCAACCTGCACTCCATGGTCACGGTGGCCAAGATCGCCTGGTGGAAGGACAACGACCCCGAGCTCTTCTCCAAAGCCCGCCAGTTCCTCTGCTTTCCCGACTTCGTACTGCAGCGGCTGGGTCTGCCCCCCTCCCTCGACCCTTCCATGGCGGCCCGGACGGGAGGCTATCACCAGCGTCGCGGAGAGTGGTCCGAGGAAGTCCTCGAGGCCCTCCACCTCGACCCCCGGACCCTGCCCTCCGTAGCCGCCTCAGGCAGCGTGTTGGGCCGGCTGGGAAGAAAGGGCGGGGAACTGACCGGTCTGCCCGAGGACACCTTGGTGGTCTCGGGCGGCCACGATCAATGCTGCGCCGCCCTGGGAGCGGGCGTAGTGGAA
This sequence comes from Acidobacteriota bacterium, assembly GCA_035471785.1. Lineage (NCBI taxonomy): Bacteria > Pseudomonadati > Acidobacteriota > Acidobacteriota bacterium. Next base: position 34,536 of record DATIPQ010000010.1, on the reverse strand, counting down.
GCGGGACAGGTCTTGTGCGGCTTGGGCACCGTGGAGGCCTTCATCCCCGTCAGCGATCAGTTCCAGACGGGGCTGGGAAGGCGGGGTTTCCCCTGCTACCCTCACGTCGTACCTTCCAAGCGCGTCACCGCCGCCTTCAATTTCACCGGGGGAGTGCTGCTGCGCTGGTTTCGCGACCGTTTCTTCCCCGATGAAGGCGACGATCAGGGACACTCCTACCAGCAAATGCTGGCCGATCTGCCCCAGGAGCCCACATCACTGCTGGTGCTGCCCTACTTCACCATGAGCGGGACTCCCTGGTTCGACGATAGGCCCCGAGGATCCATCATCGGCTTGAGCCTCGAGACCGGGCGCTCGGAGATCGTCAAGGCCCTGATCGAGGGATTGGCTTGTGAGATGACCTTGAATCTGCAACTGATCGCAGAGGCCGGACTCGACCCCTCCCGCCCCCGGGCCGTAGGCGGTGGAACCCGCTCGCCCCAGGCCTTGCAGATCAGGGCCGACGTCCTGGGCCGGGCCATCGAGATCCCCCAGGTAACCGAGGGCGCCGCCCTGGGAGCTGCCCTCCTGGCCGGGGCGGGAGCCGGAATCTATGACGACCTGGCGGCCGCGGCCGCCCAACTGGTGGGAGTCGAGAGGGTGGTTGAGCCCGACCCGGGCAGGCATGAGTTCTACGCCGCTCAGATGCAACGCTACCGCAAGCTCTACGGCCTCATCAGGCAACTGGGAGATTGAGCATGAACCTGCACCGGAGAGAAGAAGCGCTGTTGGAGGAAAAGCTGCAGGCCCGCGGAATCGACACGCAAAGCGTGCTCCAGCAACTGCAGGACTTTCGCCTCGAGATCCCTTCCTGGGGATTCATGGATACCGGCACCCGCTTCGCCGTCTTTCAGCAGCCCGGGATTCCCGCCGACCTGAAGGGAAGAATCGACGGGCTGGCTCAACTCAGGGAGCGCACCGGCATCGCCGACCGTATGGCCACCATTCATCCCTGGGACTACCAAGGCGCCCATCCCGAGGAACTGGGCTCCTACGCGCGTCAGCGCGGGCTCTCGATCGCCAGCGTCACGCCGGCGCTCTTTCAGGACCCCGATTTCATGCTGGGCAGTCTGACCCACTCGGGGGAGAACATCCGCAAAAAGGCCGTCGATTTGGTGCTGCGGGCCATGGACGCCGGGCGCCGCGCCGGGGCATCGGTGCTGAGCCTGTGGCTGCCCGACGGCTCCGACTATCCAGGACAGGCCGACTTCCGGGATCGCAAGAAACGGCTTCTGGATTCCTTGCAGGAGATCTACGCCTCGCTGGGCGGCATGCAGATGCTGATCGAGTACAAGCTCTTCGAGCCCGCCTTCTATCACACCGACCTCTGCGATTGGGGCATGGCTGACTGGTTTTGCCGCAAGCTGGGTGAAAAGGCCCGCGTGCTGGTCGATCTGGGACACCACGCCCAAGGAGTCAACATCGAGCACATCGTGGCTTTCCTGCATGACGACAACCGCCTGGGAGGTTTTCATTTCAACAATCGCAAGTACGCCGACGACGACCTGACGGTCGGCGCCGTCAATCCTTACGAGGTCTTTCTCATCTTCAACGAGATTGTGGCCGGATGGCGTGCCGGGCTGCGCCGCGACATCTTCTTCGCCCTTGACCAGTCCTCGGGAATCAAGCCCAAGACGGGTTCGCTGCTGCAATCGGTGGATGCCGTCCACCGTCATCTGGCGCAGGCCTTGGTGGTCGACCGGGAGCGTCTCCAGAAGGCCCGCGGGCAGTGCAGCGTGATGCGGGCTGAGGAGTGCCTGAAAGAGGCTTTCAACACCGACGTCGAGCCTCTCTTGCGCATGGCCCGCCGAGCCATGGGCTGCTCCCAGCCGCTTCTGGATGAGAAGGCCCTCGACGACCCCCGCGTCAGCAGGTAAGTTGATAGGAAGCCGATGGCCGTGCAAGACAAAACCATTCCAGGCGCAGATACCTTGACAGGGCGGCAAGAAGCGCCCACCGGCAGGGCGGAGGGAGGAAAGTGAAGATCGCACTCTTTCCCACCTGCCTGGTGAGCAACTTCCGTCCCCGCGTGGCCCGCTGTGCCGAGTTGGTGCTGCAGCGCCTGGGCCATCAGGTCGTGCGGATTGACCAAGGGGGCTGCTGCGGCCAGCCTGCCCACAGTGCCGGGTCGCCGCAGGAGGCCCGCCGGGTGGGCCGGCTGTGGCTGCGCAACAACGAGACCGAGGCCGACTACCTGGTGATACCCTCCGGCTCCTGCACGTCCATGGTGCGCAATCACCTGCACCACTACCTGCCGCAAGAGGACGTCCAGAGGGCCTCCGGCCTGGCTTCGCGCACCTACGAGTTTTCGGAGTTCCTGGTCGAGGTCCTCAAGGCGGAGGACGTGGGGGCCAGCCGCCGCGGGCGCGCCGCCTACCACGCCAGTTGTCACTTGCTGCGCGATCTGGGCGTGAAGAGCGCCCCTCTCCAGCTCCTGGAAAAGGTGGAAGGATTGGAATTGGTTCCGCTGCCTAAGCACGACGAGTGCTGCGGCTTCGGAGGCGTTTTTTCCGTCCTCTACCCCGAGGTTTCCTCGGCCATGGCAGCCGACAAAATCAGCCACCTTGAGGCCAGCGGAGCCGAGACCCTGATACTCAACGACACCGGATGCCTTCTGCAAATCGAGGGGGTTCTCAAAAAGCGGGGCCTGGAGCGGCTGCGCGTCAGGCACCTGGCCGAGATTCTGGCGGGCGGGGAGGAGACTCATGGCTGACTCGGTTTTCCGCCGCCAATCCAAAGAGGCTCTCTCGGATGCCCGCCTGCGGGGAGCTCTCGAGAACTTCACGGGCGCCTTCATACGGATGCGCGAATCGGCTCAGGACGAACTCTCCAACTGGCAGGAGATGCGGGAGCGCGCTCATCGCATCAAGGCCCACACCCTGTCGCGCCTCGATTCCTACCTGCAAGAGCTGGAGGGGAAGCTGCAAGAGGCTGGGGCACGGGTGATATGGGCCGAATCACCCTCGGAGGCCTCTTCGGCCGTGGTCGACATCGCCCGGCGCCACGATTGCCGCCGGGCTGTCAAGAGCAAATCGATGACCAGCGAGGAGGTGGGACTCAACCAGGCCTTGGAGGCCGCGGGGGTCACTCCGGTAGAGACCGACCTGGGAGAGTACGTGGCCCAGTTGGCCCAGGAGAGACCTTCCCACATCCTGGCTCCGATCATCCACAAGACGCGGCAGGACGTGGGACGGCTCTTCGCCGACAAGCTGCGGACGCAATACACCGACCAGGTGGAGGAGATCACCCAGATCGCCCGCCGCAAGCTGCGCCGCGATTTCTTCTCGGCCCAACTGGGAATCAGCGGCGCCAACTTCGCGGTGGCCGAGACAGGCACCCTGGTGGTGGTGGAAAACGAAGGCAACGCCCGCCTCTGCACCTCCTTGCCACGGGTGCACGTGGCCCTCATGGGCATCGAGAAAGTCCTGCCCCGTTTCGCCGATCTGGGGCTTTTTCTTCCGCTCCTGACGCGGGCCGCCACCGGTCAGAGGATGAGCAGCTATGTATCGCTGATCACGGGTCCCCGGGGGCGCGACGACGGCCCCGATCATCTCTACGTGATCCTGCTCGACAACGGCCGCAGCCGCATGCTGGCCGATCCTCTCATGCGCCAGGCGTTGTACTGCATCCGCTGCTCGGCCTGCATCAACATTTGTCCGGTCTACAAGCGGGCCGGAGGGCACAGCTACGATTCGGTCTATCCAGGTCCCATCGGATCGGTGATTTCTCCCTTCCTCCTGAGCGGAGAAAGCCCAGACGAGTTGCCTTTCGCTTCCACGCTGTGCGGGGCCTGCGCCGACGTCTGTCCGGTCCGCATTCCGCTGCCCGAGCAGTTGCTGCACTTGCGCCGCCAAGCCGCAGGAGGCAGGCCGCCGGGCCTCAAGCGCGCCGTGTCCTTGTGGAGCTTCATGCAGCGTCACCGCCGACTGCAAAGCCTGCTGCTGGCGGCGGCCCGCCTGGCTCAGCGCCTGCCCGGCGTCTCTCCTCTGCTGCGACGGCTGCCGCTGCTGCGCGATTGGGCGGCCTTTCGCGCCCTCCCCAACCTGGGCGGCGGGGAGGGAAGACGATGAGCAGCAGGAGAAAGGTGCTGGAGAAGATCCGAAAGGGACTTCAAACAACCGCTTCCGATCTGCCCTTGCCCCAACCCCTGCCTCCCCATCTGCCCGTCAACGACATGGCGGAGGCTTTCCGCAAAGGCGTCGAAGCCCTGGGAGGGACCTGGAAGGATGTCGAGCAGCCGGCCCAGGCGTTGGAGGTAGTGCGCTCGCTGGCCCAAGAAAGAAAGGCGGAGTCGCTTCTGGCCTCCCGCCATCCCTTGGTGCGGCAGGTGCTGCAAGCCGGCTCACTGGACTGCGCCGTGATGGATGCCGGGGGCGGCCCTGATCTGCAAGAGGAAGAAAAAGCCGAGCTGGGCCTGGCGGCCGCCACCTGGGGAGCCGCCGCCACCGCCACGCTCATCCTCAGCGCTGACGACGAGCAAACCCGCAGGGCCTCGCTGACCCCGCCCGTCAGCATCATCCTCCTTCCAGTCAGCGGCCTGGTGCGGGATGTGAGCGATTTCTTTGCAAACCAGGCCGCGGAAACCTCGCGCAACAGCGCTTTGATCCTGGTCTCCGGCCCCAGCCGCACCGGAGACATCGAACTGACGCTGAGCACTGGAGTGCACGGCCCCGGCGTTCTGCATGTCGTTCTCTGCCGCTTCGATGCCCCTGACGAGTCAGGCGGGTCGGGGCCAAGGACAGACCCATGAGACTGAAAAACAAGAAGGCCGTCATCACCGGCGCGGCCGCGGGCATCGGACGCTCCGCCGTGCGGCTGTTCGCAGCCCAAGGAGCTGAGGTGTTGGCCGTCGATGTCGATTTCGAGGGCCTGAAGCAGTTGGCCGAGGAGATGCCCGAAGGTGGCGGCCAGTGCCGCATTCAGCAGGCGGATCTCACCCTGTCCGAGGAGTGCGGCCGCGTGATTGACGAAGCCCGTCGGCGCTGGGGTTCTCCCGACATCCTCTTCAACAATGCCGGCGTCGTTCACCAAGGTCCGCTATACGAGGCTTCGGACGAGGACTGGACCCAAGCTCTGTCGGCCAACGTGGCCAGCATGTTCCGTCTCTGCCGGGGCGTGGTCCCCTTGATGCTCGAGAACGGCAGCGGAAGCATTATCAACACGGCTTCCGTGGCGGGTCCTTTCGGTTTGGCTCAACGGGGCGTGTATTCGGTCTCTAAAGCGGCCGTGGTGGGACTCACCAAGAGCTTGGCCGCCGACCTGGTCGACAAAGGCATCCGGGTCAACTGCATTTGTCCCGGGACCGTCGACACGCCCTCCTTGCAGGGACGCATCGATCAATCGGAGGACCCGGTTGCAGCCCGGGCCGCCTTCATCGCCCGCCAACCCATGGGCCGTTTGGGGCGGCCCGGCGAGATCGCCGCTCTGGCTCTTTATCTGGCCGAGGACGATTCCGCCTACATGACGGGCCAGGCCCTGGTCATCGACGGGGGAATGACGCTTTGAAGCGGCCCCCATCCGCCCCACGGCCCGCTATCCGCTAACGAGGGAAGGAGTCAAGATCGCATGAGATGGGTACGTTTCGATGACAATGGAAGACCGGCCTTCGGCGTCCTGCGCGAGGACCGTCTCTATCCGGCTTCTCTGACTTGGGCAGAGATCCTGCAGGGCCGTCCTCCGCGGCTGGAGGAGAGCATTGATGCCCGCAAGGCCTCTTTGCTGGCTCCCCTGCAGCGCCCCGGCAAGATCGTGGCCATCGGACTCAACTACCGCGATCATTGCCGCGAACAGAAGATCGACATTCCCGACAGTCCGCTGATGTTCACCAAGTTCACCACCGCGATTGCAAATCCAGGCCAGACGGTGCGCTGGAGCAGGCAGCAGACCCAAAGAGTGGACTTCGAGGCGGAACTGGCCGTCCTCATCGGGCGCCAGGCCCGCGACGTCTCCCCGGGCGAAGCTCTGGGCCACGTTTTCGGCTACACGGCCGCGAATGACGTCAGCGCCCGCGACCTGCAATTCGCCGACGGCCAGTGGGTACGGGGAAAGAGCCTCGACACCTTCTGTCCCCTGGGGCCGATGCTGGTGACCGCTGACGAGATCCCATCGCCCCAAAACCTGTCGATCCGCTGCCGGATCAACGGCAAGACCATGCAGGACAGTTCTACCTCGGAAATGATCTTCCCGGTGGCCGAGCTGATCTCTTTTTGCTCCCGTTGGTTCACCCTTGAGGCCGGAGACCTGATCCTCACCGGCACGCCTCACGGAGTGGGCATGTTTCGTGAGCCGCCCCTCTTCCTTGAGGACGGCGACCACATGGAGGTCGAAATCGAGGGGATCGGCCGCCTGCAAAACACCTGCCGGGTCGGCTCCCGTAAGGGCGGTCAGTGATCCAGGATAGAATACTGCTGATGTCGAGGCCCGCAGGCACCATAGTGATTTGGCTCTTGCTCCTAGGCCACGCTAGCCCGCAGCCCCGGGCCATGGTCCAGAGCCAGGCCCGGGTGCAGGATGCTCGAGCAGAAGAGAAGTGGCTTCTGGACAGGCTCGACTCTCCACTGCCGCAATTGGGAGCTTTCTTGCCCGGACAGGCTTTGGAGCGGGGATCGCAGCAGTCTGATTTGAGGGCTCCCAGGCGAGTCTCCATGAATCAGAGGCTTGCCCGTGTGGAATCGGAGTTCCCCTTGCAGATAACGTCCGCCGAAGAGGACCTGCTGCGGGTGCTGTTGGTGAGCCGGCGTGAACGCACGCAGTGGATGCTGGGCGCCAGCCGGCTCTTTCTGCCTGAAGTGGAACGGGCTCTTGAAGCCGAGGAGGTGCCGGGCGAGTTGAGGTTTCTTCCTCTGGCGGCCTCGGCCTGGGATCCGGATTTCCAAGGCGGGGGACGGGCTGGACTGTGGGGTTTCGACGCTCCGACCGCACGCCTCTATGGTTTGCAGGTGAATGAGCAGGTCGATCAAAGACGGCATCCCAAACTGTCGTCGCGGGCCGCCGCGCGCCGCCTCAAGGATCTCCACGAGGCTTTCGCCGACTGGCGTTTGGCTTTGGCCGCTCACGGCGCGGGACCGGCGGTGGTGCGCAGTGCCATGATCAAAGCCGGTCCGCAGGCCGGCTACGAGCAGATGCGCGTCCACCTGCCGGTGCAGGCTCGTGGATTGGTTTCTGCTTTTGTGGCAGGCGTTTACCTGTCGATGTTTCATAAAGACGAAGAGCTGATTCCAGCTCGCGTTCAGCTACCTGACTCAATGGTCTGGATCGATCTTGAGACAGCTCTCGACCTCGATCGCCTGTCGGCGCCGTTGGGCGTTTCATCTGACCTTTTGAAGGCCTGGAATCCGCATTTCCTGAACGGCTTGGCGGCGGCTGAGGGAGAAGACGATCTGTGGCTGGACGCCGCCTTGCAGGAGTCCTTTGAGAAGGCCCTGCCGGGATTGACAGCCCTGGCGCCTTTAGAGCAGGAGAGACAGGTTGTTGCCACGGCCACGGTTTCTCAAGCTTTGGCCTACGACGATCTGGAGACCACCAGCCTTTACGTGGTGCGTCGGGGGGACAACCTGGGAAGAATCGCCAGCCGCTACGACGTCACCGTGAGCCAACTTCGGTCCTGGAACGGCCTGCGGGGAGACCTCATCTATCCGGGACAGGAGTTGGTGTTGCACGCTCCGCCTCCTCCCTCCCGACCCGGAGGTGAGTACTACACGGTGCGAAGGGGGGACACGCTGTGGGCCATCAGCCGCCGCACGGGCGTTTCGGTGGGCCGCCTGGAGGGCCTCAACCCCGAAGTCCACCCCCGCAGCCTGCGCCCCGGCATGCGTTTACGTCTGCAATAGCTCTCTTGCATAGCTCAACGTGAACTTTTGGTCCTGACCGGAGTCTCAATTAATCGGTACACTAAATAGGGTGCGTGTCGGAGCGAGGAGAGCCTGTCTTTGAGCAGCCGAGATCCCATTGCAGCGAAACCGAGCCCGTCCGAGGCCGAAGAGAAGGGGCCACTGGTGCGTCCCTTTCGCGTCTTCTCGGTCTTGTTCACGGTTGCCGTACTGCTGCTGCTCTTCATTCTCCTGGTCCCTTCCGGACGGCTGCAGATCACTCAGGACCTGACGCTCAGGTTCATCTCCGTGGAGCAGTTGAAAGGCGAGGGCGAGCCGGACTACGCCGACATCGGCCACATCCTGGCGGCTCATTCCCAGGAACTTGAGGAGACGACTGGGTTGCCTCAGTCGAGCGAGAAAGGCCCGGGGGGCGAAGAGCCGCCCTCGAAAACTGAGATGACGCGGCCCCGGCCCTCGCGCGTCGAGGGCAAGGGGGCCGATGAGATCGCCCAGATCCTGCGCACCATCGAGAATGCCCAATCCCTTGAGCCTTTCTTCCGGGCCCTGGTCGAGGAAAGCGGGCAGGAAGTCGTGCGGGTTGTGCATTACGGCGACTCGCAAATCGAAGGCGACCGCATCAGCGATTATCTGCGCCAGCGGCTGCAGGAGCGCTTCGGCGGGTGCGGAGTGGGTCTGATTCCCATCTACGATCCCATGCCCGTCCGCATTTCTGTGGAGCAGGAAGCGGAAGGCGACTGGCACTACTACGTGCCTTTCGGACGACTCGATGAGTCGATCCCTCACGACCGTTTCGGAATCATGGGCGCCATTTACCGCTATCAGCCCTATCCCCAGCCTGCACCGGCCGAAACCGGCTCGGAAGACTCTCACCCGGTCCAGCAGGAGCCGGCTCCGGTAGAAGCTCAAATGCCGCCGGAGGAACTGCGCGCTTCGGTCACGGTGCGGCGCTCCAAGCTGGCACTCCCCACGGCCCAACGCTTCGAAGAGGTGCGGTTGCTGACGGGAGACGTCGAGCAGCCCGTCCCCATACTCTGGGAAGCGGGACAAGAGATGCAGCGCGGCAGGCTGGAGCCTGCCCGTTCGCCCCGCATTTATCGGCCCGACTTGGAGCCGCCGCTGGAGGAGTTCACCTTGCACTTCCTCTCCGGGCCCAGTCCGGACCTCTACGGCATGGCCCTGGATTGCCCTCAGGGCGTGGCCGTGGACAATGTGCCGCTGCGGGGCTCCTCGGGCATCTTCGTGCATCGCTGGAGCAGGGAATCGATCGCCTCCCAGATGAACAGTCTCAACGTCCGCCTCATCATCTGGCAGTTCGGCGTCAACGTGGTGCCCTACCTCGAAGACAACTACGAATTCTACCGGCGCAACCTGGAAACCAGCCTGACGCTGCTCAGGCAAGCCTATCCCAAGGCCGCCGTGCTGGTGATCGGCATCTCCGACATGTCGCAGAAGGACGAGGCGGGCTATTACCGGACCCGCTCCAACGTGGAGGGAATCCGCGACGCCCAGAGAAGCGCGGCACTGGCCAGCGGATGCGCCTTTTGGGACCTCCACGAAGCCATGGGTGGACGCAATTCCATGCCCTCCTGGGTCAAGGCCGAGCTGGCCACTTCCGACTACACTCACTTCAATCCCCGAGGCGCCCGCATCGTCGCACGCATGCTCTACAATGCGCTTTTGGCCGGTCAGAAAGAGGTCCTTCCTGAGGACGAGCCCCATGAAGAAGAGATCGCCGCCCCGCAGAAGAGCCGAAGCGCGGAATAAGCTGCTCTGGCTGCCGCTGTGGATCGTCTGTTTGTGGACGGCGGGCTTGGCCCAGAACGGCGGGGCTCCGGACTTCGTGCGCCAGGAGCGCAACCTCATCATCTATCCCGACGGCGACAGCGCACCGCTGAGCCACTTTTTCACGGCTCTCGACCAACTCTTTCTGCGAGGCCAGAGGCAGGTGCGGGTCGTCCACCTGGGTGATTCCCATATCCAGGCCGACTATTTTTCCGGACGCCTCAGGACCTTGCTGCAGGAGTTCACCTCGGCCCCGGTCGGACGGGGCTGGATCTTTCCCTACCGGGTAGCCCGCACCAATGGTCCCGAAGACTACTCCGTCAGCTACCGGGGACGATGGAGACGCTGCCGCAACATCGACAAGGAAGCTGTCTGCGACCTGGGAGTTTCCGGGATTTCGGTCAGCACCGACGCGCCTTCAGCCTCCATCACCCTGGAAATGAAGGACGATCTGCCCTTCTCCTACGGATTCACGCTGGTGCGGGTGTTTCACGCTCCCGGAGAGGACTCCTTCCAGGTCGACCTGGGCGAGTCCGAGGAAGTGGTCCGCAGCGAGGACCGTCAAGCGGGCGTGACCCTGTTTCGCCTTCCGGACGAGCGGCGCCGTCTGACGCTGGAGCTGCGGCGCACCGAGGCCCGCCAGACTTCATTCACGCTGCATGGACTCAGCCTCGAGAATCCCTATCCCGGCCTGCTCTACCACGCCATGGGCGTCAACGGAGCCGACGCCGAGTCCTTCCTGCGCTGCGTCCTCTTGGAGGAGCACCTGGAGATATTGGCGCCCGATTTGGTCATCGTCTCCCTGGGCACCAATGACGCCATCGGCGGACAATTCGATCAGGCGCTCTTCTTGGGCAACATGGAAAGCCTGATCAGCCGCATCCGTCAGGCCGTCCCCCAAGCTTCCCTGCTGCTGACCACTCCAGGCGACAACTACCGCCGCCTCCGGCGCCGTAACCGAGTCCCCAACCGCAACAATCTCGAGGCCCGCAAAAGCGTCCTGCGGGCGGCCCAGATTTCCGATACTGCGGTGTGGGACTTTTTCGACGTGATGGGAGGGCTGTATTCCATTCGTCAGTGGCAGAGACAGGGACTCTCGAGCTACGACAAAGTGCATCTGAGCAAGCAGGGCTACCAGCTTCAGGGTGAGTTGCTCTTTCAAGCCCTGCAGCGTGCTTACCAGGCCCACACCCAGGAGGCGGGCTCCAGGCGATGATCGAGTGGCTTCAGGACGTCTTTCTCTACCACGCCGACCGTCCGCTGCTCTACACCCACCTGCTCTTCTGGGCTTTCTTCACCATCTTCTACGGATTCTTCCTGCGCATCTACAATCAACTCCGTCTGCGCAGCGCCTACCTGGCAGCCATAAGCCTCTTCCTCTACTACAAAGCCGGAGGCTATTACTTCACCCTGCTCATCTTCTCGACACTGGCCGACTATTATCTGGGCCACAGAATCTATGCGGCCCGAAGGGAGATCCGCCGCAGGCTGTTTGTGGCGGCCAGCGTCACGGTCAACCTGGGTTTGCTGGGTTACTTCAAGTACACCTTCTTTTTCTCCGACCTTTTCAACCGGCTGACCGGGTCCGACTTGCAGGCCACCAACTTCCTGGCCGTGCTCTCCAACGCCCTGACGGGGACCCAATTCGACATCTACGAAATCGTCCTGCCCGTCGGCATTTCCTTCTACACCTTTCAGACCATCTCCTACACCGTCGACATCTACCGGGGCAAAGTACGCCCGGTGAACAGCATCATCGATTTCGCCTTCTACGTCTCCTACTTTCCCCAGTTGGTGGCGGGACCCATCGTCAGGGCCGCCGATTTCGTCCCCCAGATCCGCCAGCGTTTCACTCTCTCGCGCCAGGAGATGGGACAGGCCTTTTTTCTCATTCTCAACGGCTTGACCAAGAAAATCCTCATCTCTGATTACATCTCCATCAACTTCGTGGACCGGGTTTTCGCCGAGCCCACCAAGTACTCGGGCTTCGAAAACCTGCTGGCAGTCTACGGCTACGCCATCCAGATCTACTGCGATTTTTCAGGCTACAGCGACATCGCCATAGGACTGGCCCTGCTGATGGGTTTCAGGCTGCCACTCAACTTCAACTCGCCCTACAAGGCTCTCGACATCACCGCTTTCTGGAGGCGCTGGCACATCTCGCTTTCCAGTTGGCTTCGCGACTATCTCTACATTCCGCTGGGAGGCAACCGCAAAGGACGCATGCGCACCCGCGTCAACCTGATGATCACCATGCTGCTGGGCGGCTTGTGGCACGGCGCCGATCTCAAATTCGTGCTCTGGGGCGGACTGCACGGGCTGGCGCTGGGGGCCCACAAACTATGGATGTCGCTGCGCCGGCGAATGAGCCGGGGCGAGAACCAGCCCGTTCCCTACGGCAGCCTTCCTCTTCCTCGCTGGACGTGGCGCAGTACCCGCTGGACCCGCTTGGCGGCCGGATTCGTCACCTTTCATTTCGTGTGTTTCTGTTGGATCTATTTCCGTGCCCCCTCCTTGCAGGCGGCCCACACCATGATGGCCCAGATGGCCTCCAACTTCCGCCTCGATCTGGCCCTGGAAGTGGTCGCTTCCTATCCCAGACCGTTGGCGCTGGTTGCCTTGGGATTCCTCTTCCACTGGATGCCCTGGCAATGGAAAGAGCGCTACCGGCTGGCCTTCATCGCCCTCCCCGAGCCGGCCAAGGCCGTGGTGCTGGCGGCGGCCCTGCTTCTCCTCCATCAGGCCAAGTCGGCCCAGATCCAGCCCTTCATCTACTTTCAATTCTGATCCCGGGTTCAGGGTCGGTTCTGTTCGCGGAAGCCGTCACACCTATTTGGCAGTGTACAGATATTTCGACTTGTCTTAAGATGGACCCCGGCAACAAGGGGAGAGCATGTATTTGTTTAGACAATGGGTTTTGTACCTCGTCCTGTGCCTGATTACGGTCCTGAACGCCACTGCCATTTCTTCCAGTGCTGCCGCCATCCATTTTCTCCCGGCACAAGAAGAAGCGTTGGCTGCCGGCCAGTCACGGGAGGTGTCGCTGCAACCCGGCGGCGAGTACTCGGTGGCTCTGCGGGCGGATTCCGCGGCGGCCGTCCTGGTATGGGTCGAGCAGGACGGATGCGACCTCAAGTTGCGCCTCCATCTGGCAGACGAGCAGCCGGCGCTTTTCGATGCCTCCAATCACTTTCGAGGACGCGAGCTGATTGTCCTGGCCGCCCGCGAGTCCCGTTCGGCCCGGCTGGACGTGCTGCTCGAACCCACTCAGCCCCCCTGCCGTTTCACGCTGCAGGCCGAGTCGCTGGCCGACGTCCCGGCGGACAGGATCAAGGGCGAGCAAGCGCTGATGAAGGCGGCCCGCCTGGACCAGGACGACGGTCGTCCTCAAGCGCTGCCAGCGCTTGAGGAGGCCGTACAGGCCTTTGAGGAAGCGGGCGACGACAAGCGGCTGGCCGACGCGCTTTACCAGCGCGGCTCAGCCAAGAACAACCTGGGTCAGCGGAAGGAATCGCTGCAGGACTATGCCCGGGCGCTATCCCTGGGAGAGGCGCTCGGCGATCTTTCACTGCAGGGCATGGCGCACAATTCGCTGGGCCTGATCAACTTCGGCCTGGGACAGCAGGATGCGGCCCGTCATCATCTGGCGCGGGCCGAGGAGATCTTCACCCAATCGAACGACGGAGTCGGTCTGAGCGCGGCCATCGCCAACTGGTGTCTGACGGTGCAATCGCAGGGAGACCTGCTGAAGGCCCGCGCCTGTTATGAGCGGGCCCTGCAATTGGGCCGGGAGAACCGTTTGGCCTGGCTTCAAGGCATCGAGCACACCAACCTGGCCCGGGTGGCCGACTTGTTGGGCGATCCGGAGCAGGCTCAGCACCACTATCAGCAGGCGCTGGAGATCTACGAGCAGGGCGATCGCCCTCTCAACGTCGCCCATACCTTGCAGAACCAGGCCGTCCTATTGCGCCGCATGGGCGAAGTGCAGGAAGCCCTTCTGCTCTACGAGCAAGCCCTGGAGATCTTCCGCGGCCGCAAGGAACTGGTGTGGCTGGCCCGCACGCTAACTAGCCTCGGCCGCGCCTACATGGAATTGGGCGAAGTCGATAGGGCCCGCGACTACTTCGAACAGGCGCTTCCGTTGCGCCGCCAGGTCGGGGACCGCCGCGGGGAAGGTCACACTCTGGTCAACCTGGCGGGAGCCCAGCAGGCTCAGGGAGAGATGGAGGACTCCCTGCCCAATCTGCAACAGGCTCTTGATCTCTACCGGGAACTCAAGTATCCGCTGGGGACCGTGTCGGCCCTGCGCCTGACGGGGGACGCCCAGATGGAGTTGGGGAACCTGGAGGAGGCCGAGCGCTCCTTTCGGGAAAGCCTGCAGGCCGCCCAGGACCTCAAGCGTCCATTGCAGGAGGCGGCCGCCCGCAGTCACCTCGCCAGGCTGCAGGCCCGGCGCGGAGGTGTCGAAGAGGCGCGGCAAAACCTGCGGACGGCACTGCAACTATGCGGTTCGGTGCGGCCCTGCCGGGCCGACATTCATCTGGGCGCGGCCAAAATCGAGCTGGAGGCCGGGCGTCCTGGCCACGCCGAGAGTTCCGCTGACGAGGCCATATCCATCATCGAGTCGTTGCGCGAACGCATCAGCAGTCCCGAGCGCAGAGCCTCTTATCTGGCGACTCAACGAGAGGCCTACCAAATCAAAATAGGGCTGCTGATGGGCCGCCATCAGGAAGACCCCTCGGCTGGATACGACCGGCGCGCCCTCGAACTCAGCGAGAGAGGACGAACCAGGGCGCTGGTGGAGTACCTGCGCGAGGCCCAGAGCCAGCTCGCCCAAGGAGTAAGCGACCAGGTATTGCGGCGCCGCGAAGAACTGAGGCGCGACCTCAACTACAAGGCGGCGGCCCAGTTGAGGGCCGAGAGCCGGGGCGACGAAGAAGCCGCCGCCGGACTGGAATCCGAACTCTCCCTGATTCTGGCCGAGATCGATAACCTGGAAGCCCGGATTCGGCGGCGGGCTCCGCGCTACGCAGAACTGACGCGCCCCACCTCTCTGCAAGCCCGCGAGATCCAAGCCCTGCTCGACGAGGACACCCTGCTGCTGGAATACTCGCTGTCCGCTCAAGGCCCCAGCCATGCGTGGTCGGTGTCAAGAAGCCAGATCCTCAGCTTCGGTCTGGCGCCGGGGTCACAGATCGAAGAGGCCGCCCACCAGGTCTTCCAGCGGCTGCGGCGTTTCGACCCGGGCGGGCAGGAGCAGCAGGATGAGGCCGTCAGGCGACTCAGCCGCCTCCTGCTGGAGCCGCTGGCCGATGTGGTGCAGCCCGGGCAGCGCCTGGTCATCGTCTCCGACGGGGCTCTGCATTATATCCCCTTCGCCGCGCTTTTCTCTCCCCGTGCGCCCCATAATCGTCTGCTCGACGAGCACGAGATCGTCCACTTGCCTTCAGCCTCGGCCTTGGCCGTGCAGAGAGACGTCCTGTCTCCCGCGGGTTCGAGCCCGGCCCCCGTCTCGGAGCCGGCTGCAGACGCCTGCCGTGCGGCTATCCTGGCCGATCCGGTCTTGCAGGCTTGGGACGAACGGCTTAGGGTCATGCCGTCCTCTGAGGCGGAGCGTCCCCAGGAAGGAGGTTTTCAACGCCTCCATGCTTCTCGCGGCGAGGCTGAGGCTATCGCCTCCCTGGTGCCGCAGGAGCGGGTCAGGCTGCTGACCGGTTTCGACGCCGGACTGAAGGCTTTGCAGAGCCCCTCACTCAGGGATTGCCGGGTTCTGCACTTCGCCACTCATGGATGGATCGACGACCAACGACCGGAATTGTCGGGTCTGGTGCTTTCCCAGTTCACGCCCCAAGGAAATCCCCAGGACGGATTCCTGCGCATGCTGGACGTCTATGCTCTCCAGTTGAGTACGGAGCTGGTGGTCCTGAGCGGATGCCAGACCGCCGACGGCAAGATGGTCGGCGGGGAGGGGCTGGTAGGGTTGACCCGCGCCTTCATGTATGCCGGCGTCCCCCGGGTGGTGGCCAGTCTGTGGCAGGTGCAGGACCGTGCCACGGCCCAGTTGATGCGTCACTTCTACCAGGGGCTTTGGGTCGAGAATCTGGCCCCGGCAGCGGCTCTCCAGCAGGCCCAGATGAAGATCCGCCAGGACCGCCGCTGGCGCAATCCCTACTTCTGGTCGGCATTCTTGCTGCAGGGCGAATGGCGATAGCTCCCCTGGGTGCATTTCCTGTGAGATAAACCGGCTGTTGGTGACAGAATCATAGCAATCGAAGAAAGGATAGTGCGATGCCCAAATGCAACAAGTTCAAGAAGAGATGGAAGGTGATGGAGTCGGACACCGACGTCTTTCCCGCCGGCTCGATCTACCAGATCAAGGAGGATGACCCGGACGTCTTCCAGGTCGACATCGAAACAGGCGGGCCTCCGCCTGGGGGGAGTCTGAGCAATTTCGTCTGCGAACAGAACGAACTGATCGGAAGCTACACCGACCCCGAAGGCAGCAGTTATCCCATGAAGATGACGCTGGCACTCGACCAGAACGGTATGCAGGGCTGCGTGGGCCAGCAGTGCTTCGAGGCGGGCCGGGGTTCCCCTGCCGAAGACGATCCGGTGGGCACCTGGGGAGCGGAGGAAGACCCGCCCAGCGAAAAAGAGAAGAATAAAAAAGAAAAGGGAGTCAGCAGCAGCCGCTGATCGTCCTCACCGAGCCGGCCGGCCCCTTGTGAGGGGCGGCCGGCCGAAATGGGGTGTTGGCAAAGGAAGGGGCTCTCATAGGTGGGTTTCTGAGCAATTTTGGCGGTAGCGTTTGCAAAAGGCGTCCGGATGGACATTGGTGGCACCCGCTTTGCTCGGGTGTTTGCTGTAGACGGACCCCATTTCGGCGGGTCGCCCCCATGCATGGAGCAGTCCCTTCACTTGCTCCCTCGAGAGGCCGTCCGGTCTTTCGCCGGACGGATCGTCGAGGTGTCCTTCCATGGAGTGAATGCGCTGCATGGTCTTTCTTTCTAGACGCCGAGGGGCGGAACGATGAGCAGCGGAAAGGTTTCTTCGCGCAGCACCTGATGGGCGGTTGTCCCCGCTCCCACGTAGTCGCCTTCATTGTTTCCGCGGCGGCCCAGGACCACCAGGTCGCTGCCGATCTTCTGGGCGGTTTCGACGATGGTGTGAGCGGGCCTGCGGTTTGAAATCACCATCACCCGGGTCGAGTCCGGAGCATTGTAGATCGTGACCGCTTCTTGGCATTTCTGACGGGCTTCAGCTGCATCCATTTCCCCCGCCTCTACGTGCAGCACGGTAAGAGGGCAGTCGTAGCTGTTGGCCAGCTTGGCGGAGTATTCCAGCGCCAACCTCGAGTTGTGGGAGAAATCGTAGGGGCAGAGGATGGGGTTCCAGTCGGCCGTGTTGGCGCCCTCGTCGGGGACCACCAGCACTGGGCAGGGAAGTTGTCCCACCAGGATCTCGGTGACCGAACCGACAAAGAACTTCTCGATGGTGGACCTGCTGCGCTTGGAAACCAGCACCAAGTCGGCCTTTTCGCGGCGGGCCAAATCGCTCAGCGCTTTCTGCGGCGAACCTGAAACCAGCACCGATTCGACCTTCAGGCCCCTCAGGTGGGAGCTGTCCATGAAGGTAGAGAGACGGCTCTTGTGCTCTTCCTCCCACTGGCGTTTCTTTTCAGGCGGCTGACTGTAAAGGGATGAAGGAGGCTTAAGGGCATGGGCGCCGATGATTCTGGCCTTGGCACGACGGGCCAGGCGTCCCGCATATTGTAAGGTCTTTCGCGAAGCCCCGGAAAAATCCGTGGCGAAGATGATCGTGTCTATCATTTCTGCGTTCACTCCAGTTGTGGATTGGTGTGCAGCCAGGGGCCGATTCCAAAGCCCGACATTGTAGCGCGTTCTGGTGCTCTCCGAAATCCGTATCAACATGGTCGTGTCCGTCGGAAATGAGTCCGCATCGATTGGCGCGGACGACTTCAAGTAGGCAAACACGGTACCAATCCACCCCAACGAGACCCTGCCGGTCGCTTAACCCCTTTTCTATCAGAGATTTGCAATCAGTGAGGAGCGCGAGGGCGAGAAGACGGCAGCAGGTTCCTGGGGGATAGCCCTCAACCCGCCTGCGGCCAATAGCCCAAATCCAGCCAGGACCACAAGGTGGCCAACAAGTTTACACACGCGGCGATTGTCATCGACCGCGCTGAAGGCCCAATTGCTCTCGGCGCTATGAGGCTGCTCGCTAATTCTTGTGAAGCCCGTACTTCTTCATCTTGTAGCGCAGGGTATCGCGCGTGATGGAGAGGAGCCGCGAGGCCTGGGACTGGTTGCCGTGAACCTTTTCCAGCGCCTTGGCGATGAGTTCCTTCTCGACGTCGTAGAGGTTGATGCCCGAGGAAGGGATGTTGAAGTTGAGTCCTTCAGGAGAAATCGTCGCTTTCTTGGAGCCGTTGCTGATGTTGAGGGGTATCAAGTCGACGTCGATGTGATCGCCGTCCTGCAGGATCATGGCCCGTTCGATGGCGTTTTTCAGCTCCCGCACGTTTCCCGGCCAGTCGTACTCGATCAACAGCTTGCGGGCTTTCGAGGTCAGTCCCTTGACGCTCTTCTTGAAGTTCTCGTTGTAGAAGTCGACAAAATGCCGGGCCAGCAAATCGAGGTCCTCTTTGCGGTCCCGCAAGGGGGGAAGCAGGATGGGGATGACGGAGAGGCGGTAGAAGAGGTCCTCGCGGAACTTCTCTTCGCGGACCAAGGCGTTGAGGTCTTTGTTGCTGGCGCAGACCACCCGCAGGTCGACGCGGATGTCCTTGACTCCGCCCACCCGCCTGAAGGTGTAGTCCTCCAGTACCCGCAGCAGCTTGGCCTGCAGGTTGAGAGGCATTTCGCTGATCTCGTCGAAAAAGATGGTGCCGCCGTCGGTCATCTCCAGCAGGCCCTTTTTCATGGTCTTGGCATCGGTGAAGGCGCCCCGCTCGTGGCCGAAGAGCTCGTTCTCGAGCAGTTGTTCGGGTATGGCGGCGCAGTTGAGCACGGTGAAGGGACGGCGGTGGCGGCGGCTTTCGAAGTGCAGGGCCTTGGCCACCAGATCCTTGCCCGTGCCGCTTTCGCCCTGAACCAGCAGCGTGTTGGCTTCGCTGGCCGCCACTTTGGCGACCAGCGCCTTGACCCTCTTCATGGGCTCGGACTCGCCGATGATGCGGTCCAGCGAATAGGTCTGCCTCTGCTCTTCCTTATTGCGTTCCACCTCGTTGCGCAGGGTTGTGGTTTCCAGGGCGTTCTGGATGGAGTGGAGGAGCCGTTCGAAGTTGATGGGCTTTTCCAAGAAATCGTAGGCCCCGATTTGCAGTGCCTTGACGGCATCGTCGACCGCGCCGTAGGCGGTGATCATGATGACGGCCGTGGAGGGCGCCAGACGCTTCATTTCCAGCAACACCTTGAGGCCGTTGTCGTCAGGCAGGCGGACGTCAAGCGTGACCAAATCGGGCAGGTATTCCTGAAAAAGCTGCAAGGCCTCGGAAGCGCTTTCAGCCTCGACGACCTCGAATCCGGCAGCCTCGAGTTTTTGGCGGATCGACCAACGCACAAGCTTTTCGTCGTCGACGACAAGCACAGTCTTGGGTCCCATATTCTTCCTCAATCTTCTGCGGCTCGGCGGTTACTCCTCCATGGTAACCTCATCCTCCGACCTTACGCCTCCTTGGAGACTGCCGGGGCCTCTTGGCAGGGATCGGGCAGAGGGAGAGACAGGATGAAGGCGGCCCCGTCCTCGAAGTCCTCGTCCAGATCCAGTGTTCCGCCCTGTTCCCCGACCAGGCGGCGGCAGAGCGCCAATCCGAGACCGGTTCCGCTGGCCTTGGTGGTGTAGAAAGGTTGGAAGATCTTGCCCTTCATCTCGGACGGAATGCCGGGCCCGTCGTCTTCCAGCCGCAGGGTCAAGGTCCGCTCGTCGCAGGAAAAGACCAGGCGCAAAGTGCCCCGGTCCTCGACGGCATCGAGAGAGTTGGAGATGAGGTGCTCCAGAACATGCGAGATGCAGTTCTCGTCGGCCATCACCATCATGCTGACGCAGCGGGGATTCCCGGACACTTCCACGTCGAGAGAACTGCGACGTTCATGGCTGAGGCGCCGGGCCACTCTGTCTACCAACTGGTCCAGCCTCAGCGGGCGCAACTGATGATATTGAGGTTTGGCGAAGCAGATCAGTTCGCGCACCAGTTGGTCGATGCGTCCTACTTCCTTCAGGACCTCGCACAAGACTTGATGCTGGGTTTGGTCGCGGCTCTGATCGCGCAGGACTTCGATCACACCCTGAATTCCCGCCAGTGGATTGCGGATTTCATGGGCCAGTCCGGCCGCCATCTGAGCAATCGAAGCCAAGTCCTGGACGACGGCCGGCGATGCGGCCGGGGGAGTCTCTGAGGCTGTTGCTTTGCGAACCATTTCAGCAATCCTCCTAACAGCGCTTATAGCTGAGAAGCAATGTCGACTCCACAGCGCGCGCGGGCTCTAAATCGTAGCGCTGAGGATGGTTTCGGCGATAAGAACACTTGATTTAGCCTGGGCTAAATCCCCCAGCGTGCGCGATATCCCCCGATTGAAACGGGTTCCGCAGGCGCTTTCGTCCGATTGCGGACATGGGGCCGCCTCGCCGTCGGCGGCGAAACGGCCCCTGGGCCTGGCCTCAGTAGTGGTGAGGACGGCAGTGGCGATGCCTTTTCAGGCGGTGCCGGTAATGGCGCTTGGACCGGTGAAGGCGGCGCAGCTTGTGAGGGAGGTTGCGCCGCAAGCCGCGGGAAAAGCTTCGACCGCGGTAGCGATAGTAACTGCCTCTCCGGTTATGCCGGTTACGATACCGGTTTCGGCGGTTGAGGGTACGGCGGCGGTCGCCGTGAAAGCTGTCTCCAGATCGGGAGCTGGAATAGTGCGCCGAGGCGCTGAGTCCCTGAGATGGAGCGGCCGCGAGGGTGCCGACAAAGGGTCCTCCGGCCAGCAGGATCGTGAGGATCCAGATGGGTCGCTTCATGAATAACCTCCAGAGATTGGATTCTCCTCCACCTAAAACGGAGCGGATGAGCGGGCAAAAGGTTCGGTTTGAGCGTCGAATCTTCGACGGCTAACCGCGGTGCGGCATCCCGCTCACCAACCGGCCCATACGTGAAGCACCAGCTTGCGGCCCCGATAGTCGGACCGCGAGGCGGGCTGGCCGTCGTTGAGGCGGGGAAGCCGCAGATTCGGAAAGGGCCGCCCCTCCTCGATTCTGAGCGCCTGCGCGGACAGGGGCAGGGAGGCGAGTCCGACCAGGATCAAGAACCTGAGAAGATCTAAAATCGGCTTGCGCATCATATGGTCATCCTTCATACTCTCCACGCCGCTGGATTTCAAGCAGGTTTGCAACTGACGGCTGACTTGGCCGAGGCGGGGGGAGCGACGATGAACACTGACCAGATTCCGGGTCGACGCATGCGCCTGCCCGCCGGAGCCTGCGACGATTTCGTCCTCTGGCTGATTCTCTTTTTCCTTCTCTCGATCTCCGCTTCCGCCGCGCACAATGACAAAGTCTCGGCCCTGCTGGAGCGGGCCCGCTCTCAAGTCGAGAACTTCCAATACAAAGAGGCCTTGGACCTTTACGAACGCATCCTCGAGCATGACCCCGGAAACTTCCAGGCCCTTTGCGGGGCTGCCTACACCGGGGGCTGGGTAGGAAAGTTCAGTCCCGAGGGAGAGCGCGCAGCATTCTACAACAAGGCCTTGCAAATGGCCCGGCAAGCCTATGAACTCAGGCCCGATGATCCGGAGGCCAACTTCGCCATGGCCTGGGGGCTGGGCGGAAAGGCCCTGCTTTCGGGTCCCCGCGAGCGTGTCAAGGTGGCCGAAGAAATGCGCGCTTATCTCATGAAGGCGCTGGACAAGAACCCTGACGACCACCGGGCCTGGTACGTGCTGGGGCGCTTGCGCTATCGGATTGCCACGGCCGGGTTTCTGGAGCGCACGGCCGCCAAGCTCTTTTTCGGCGGGTTGCCTGAAGACGGCGACATGGAAGGGGCGATAAAGGCTTACCGAAAGGCTGTCGACCTGCATTCCGGCTCCATCCTCTACCGCTACGAACTGGCCCGGGCCTTGCAGGAGGCCGGTCAGCCGCAGGAAGCTCTAAAGCACTACCAGGAAGCCGCCCAACTGGAGCCCCGCACCCCCGAGGATCCCACCCTGCTGGCCCGCTGCCGCTACCAGGCCGACCAGTTGCGCTAGCCAGGGTCGCGTTTGGCAGCCTGTTGAGAGGATCTTCAACGCCAAAACCCCCTTGCTTGAGTGATGTATACTGACGTCAGTGACAGCCTCTAGAGCCATTCGGGCCTGCGTCTGGTTGGCGCTGGCGCTGGTCGTCGGCGTACTCGTCGACGGTTCCGTCTGCCTTGGCTGTCCTTCAGATGGGCTGCCCTTTGAGCTGGATCAAGCCGCCGAGGACGGTCAGGAGAGCGATTGTTCCCTCTGTTTGTGCCGTGTGGTGGAGGACTCCAGTGCCTCTTACTCGGCTGGACTCCTATCGACCATCCCTCCCGCGGCTTGCTGTCCTTGCTACCGGCTCCTGCTCCCGTCCTCGCTGGAGCACCCTCCCCAGCACACGTTGTTCCTGACCGCAGCCTGAGGACGGTGGCGGCCCCTAAGCGCCTCGTCGGCCGCCGTTCCGCCTTGACTCGCTGTCGGCGAGGTCGCCCCATCCCGAAGACCCCAAGCTCGACCCGCGCTCAAGGTGAGCAAGTCGGCTTTTGCTCTATTTCGGATTACGAGTCAAACAGCTAGGAGATCTCCTTTGATTACCTCCACGAAGAAAGCCCCTTTGCTGGCGCTGTTAGCCTTGTTCAGCGCCTGCGAAGGGCCCGCTGGGGAAGGCTCGGGTGAAGCCGCAGCGGAGCATTCCTCTTCTCATGAAGATCATCACCACGACGAACATGACGGCGGCGCGCGGGTGCTGGCTCTTGACCCGGAGGTTGTCTCCCAGGCCGGCATTCAAGTCGAGCTGAGCCGTACCGAGGTGATGAGCCAAGTGGTCGTCGCCACTGCCGAAGCGAGGCCCGACCCGTCGGGCGTCGCTCACATCCGTCCGCTGGCCGAAGGGGTCGTGAAGAAGGTCCTGGTCAACCAGGGCGAGCGGGTCCGCCGCGGGCAGACTCTTGTGGTCTACGACAACGTTGAACTGGGCATGCTGTTGGGCGTTTACCGGAGCCGCCGGGCCGACCTTCGCCAAGCATCGGCGAGAAGAGAGGTTGCCGACAAACACCTGAGCCGGTCCAAAGAGCTTCTAGAGAGCCAAGCCATCGCGGAAAGGGAGTTTGACCTGCGCCGCGCTGGGCAGGTTGAAGCTCAGGAAGCGGAGCGGCGGGCGCGCTTCGCGTTGCAGGAGATCGAAGTCAGGCTTGCCCGTTTGGGGTACTCGGCCGACGACCTCGTCCGCCTCGCCGAAAGCTCGCGGGCTCCACCGCCTGAGGCCGCCTGGACTCCCATTCAGGCTCCCCTCGACGGCACGGTGACCGGGTTCGACGTGAGCGTCGGCGAAGTCGTTTCGCCGCAACGTGTGCTTATGACGGTTACCGACCTGTCGCGGGTGTGGGTCTTGGCAGACGTTTTCGAAAGGGACTTGGGCGCGGTACGTGGCGCCCGGACCGCCCTAGTGCGTTTCAATGCTTATCCGGAGCGGGTGTTTCCCGCCCGTATCACCTACCAGGGAGACGTCCTCGATTCCGCCACTCGAACCGCCAAGTTTCGCTGCGTGGTGGACAACCCGCAGCGGCTGATCAAGCTGGGAATGTTTGCCCGGGTGGAGATCCCCAGCGAAAGGCAAGGCCAGGCCGTTACGGTTCCCTCCAACGCGGTGCATCGGATAGGCGAGCAGGCGGTGGTGTTTGTTGAGCAGTCGCAGGGACGCTTTGTGGCGCGAAAGATTGTCGTGCTGGGCGAGCAAGCCGGGCGCACGGGTATCGCCGAGGGTCTGCAGGAAGGGGAGAGTGTTGTGACTTCAGGGAGTTTCGCGCTCAAGTCGGAACTTCTGCGGGAGCAACTTGGGGGCGGTCATGCGCACTGAGATTTGGGGGACCCTGCCGTGATCGACTCGATTCTCAGCTTCAGCATCCGGCGGCGCTACCTGGTAGTGCTGCTCTGGCTGGCCGTTGTGGCAGCCGGACTCTACTCGGCGTGGCGGCTTCCCATCGACGCCGTTCCCGATGTGACCACCAACCAGGTGCAGGTCAACACATTGGCCCCGGGCTTCAGTCCTCTGGAGGTCGAGAGGTACGTCACGGTGCCGGTCGAACTGGCCCTGAGCAGCTTGCCCCGCAAGACCGGCTTGCGTTCTATCTCTCAGTTCGGCCTGTCCCAGGTCACGGTTACCTTTGAGGAAGGGGCCGATCTTTACTGGGCCCGCCAGTTAGTGCTGGAAAGAATCATCGAGGCCGAGCGCTCCCTCCCACCCGGCATCGCACCTCGAATGGCCCCCATCAGCACGGGCTTGGGTGAGATCCTCCACTTCACGGTGGAAGAAGAGCCGGAGAGTCCCCTCCGCTATTCCCTGATGGAACTGCGGACCATCCTGGACTGGACCATCAAGCCAGCTCTTCGCGACGTTCCGGGAGTGATCGACGTCAACAGCTTCGGGGGCCGCCTCAAGCAGTATGAGGTGCTCGTCGACCCCGACAAGCTGGTGGGCCATGACTTGACTCTCAGCCAAGTCGTGGATGCCGTTCGGGCCGGCAACAGCAATGTCGGTGGCGCCTATCTGGAGAGAGGAGGCGAGCAGCAACTGGTGCGGGGGGTGGGGCTGATCCAGTCGCCGCAGGACATCGGAGATCTGGTGGTGGCCGCTCGCGACGGTACTCCTGTGAAGGTCGGAGACGTCGCCAAAGTGGGCCTGGGATCCGCAGTCCGTCAAGGTGCGGCCACGCGTGACGGCCAAGGCGAGACGGTCATGGGTATCGCCATGTTGCTCAAGGGCGAGAACAGCCGCACCGTGACGCAGGATGTCCGCCGCCGCCTGCGGGAAGTTCAGGCATCGCTGCCTGAAGGGGTGCGCATCCGCCCTTTCTACGACCGCAGCCAACTGGTCAGCCAGACCATCCGAACGGCGGCCTTCAACCTGCTCGAGGGCGGTCTGCTGGTGATTGCGGTCCTCTTCCTCTTTCTCCTTCAGTTGCGTGCCGGGCTGATTGTCAGCAGCGCCATTCCCTTGTCAATGCTCTTCGCCGTGGTGGGAATGCATTGGTTCGGGATTTCGGCCAATCTGATGAGCTTGGGCGCCATCGACTTTGGACTGATCGTGGATGCCGCGGTGATCATCGTCGAGAACAGCGTCCGCCACCTGGCTCAAAAGAGAAAGGAGTTGGGGCGCGATTTGACTGTTGAAGAGCGGCTGCGGACGGTCTTCAGGGGCAGCTCGGAGGTGCGCAGGGCCAGCCAGTTCGGCGAAATGATTATCATCGCCGCCTATCTCCCCGTAGTCTCCCTGGCCGGGATGGAAGGGAAGATGTTTCGCCCCATGGCACTGACCGTGATCCTGGCCCTTTCAGGAGCGCTGGTTCTCAGCCTCACGCTGGTCCCTGCTCTCAGCGCGATTTTTCTCAAGGCCCGCCGCGAACGGCGCAATTACCTGCTCCAAGGGCTGCTTTGGCTCTACCGTCCTCTTCTCAAACGTGCCCTCCGCCTGCGTTGGATAACGGCCTCGGCGGCCGTGGCTGTCGTGGCCGCCAGCCTGCTTCTTTTTCCCCTCCTGGGCTCGGAGTTCCTGCCCGAACTGGATGAAGGAGCCCTGGCTGTCAACCACGTCCGCCTGAAAAGTGCGGCGCTTTCTGAAAGCGTCCGCCAAACCACGCTCATGGAGGCAGCCATCAAGGGGCTGCCGGAAGTGCAAACCGTGGTTTCCCGGATCGGACGGCCCGAGATCGCCACCGATCCGATGGGTCCGGACATGGTCGACACCTATGTCTTTCTCAAGCCCCGCGGCGAGTGGCGAAAAGGAATCGACAAGGCAGGCCTCACAAGAGCCGTTTCCGAGCGCTTGGAGCGATTTCCCGGCGTGGTCAGTTCCTTTTCCCAGCCCATCAAGTTCCGCATGATGGAACTGATCGAGGGAGTGGGTGCACGGTCAGACGTGGTCATTAAGATCTTTGGAGACGACATGGATGTGCTTCTGGAAAAGGCGGCCGCCATCGGAGATGTGGTCAGACAGATTCCAGGCGCTCGGGATGTCAAGGTTCAGCAAGTGACCGGCCTGCCCATGCTGCAGGTACGGGTGCTGCATGAGAAGACCGCTCGCTACGGGATCCGGGTCAGCGACGTCCAGCAGGTGGTTGAGGCGGCCATCGCCGGGATCCGTGCCACCGTTGTCCTGGAAGGATTCAAGCGGTTCGATGCGGTTGTCCGCTTGATGCCTGAGTCTCGCGACAGTGCCGAGAAATTCGGCCGGTTGTTGGTCAGCGCACCTGGCGGAGCCAAGATTCCGCTCAACCAGCTCGCCGCCATCGAGAGCATTCAAGGACCGGCGGAGGTGAGCCGGGAGAACGGGCGCAGGCGCATTTCGGTCGAGGCCAACGTACGGGCCCGCGATATCGGCTCCTTTGTGCAGGAAGCCAAGGGCGAGGTGGACCGGCAAGTCGGTGATACGCCTGGTTACAGCCTCCAGTGGGGAGGAACCTTCGAGCACTTGGAGAGTGGCCGCAACCGGCTCATGATCGCCGTTCCAGCGACTTTTCTGCTGGTTTTTTCGCTGCTCTTCGCCACCTTCGGTTCGCTTCGCCAGGCGGCCGCCGTCTTCACCGGCATACCCTTTGCCCTCAGCGGAGGCGTGCTGGCCCTCTTGCTGCGCGACATGCACTTTTCAATGAGCGCCGGCATCGGCTTCATCGCGGTTTCGGGCGTGGCCGTCCTCAACGGCGTGGTGCTGGTCACCTTCCTCAACCGGCTGAGAGCCGCCGGCCGGTCGCTGGCCGGTGCCGTCTACCGGGGGGCGCTCAACCGGCTGCGTCCCGTCCTCATGACCGCCACGGTGGCCAGCCTGGGACTCCTGCCAATGGCCCTGTCCACCAGCACCGGAGCCGAGGTCCAGCGCCCGCTTGCCACGGTGGTGATCGGCGGACTCATCACCTCCACCTTGCTCACCCTGCTGGTGCTGCCCGGCCTCTACTGTTGGATTGAAAAGCGGAGCGCCCAGCGGTTCCAGTCGCCTCAAAAGGTCATCACCCAGCGGAATCCGAAGTCGTTGCAGCGGAAGTAGGGAGCCATGCGGCTCCGCTCGGCGCAACGGGCAATGAGGTTTTCGCTGTTCCAGCTCATGCCGCGGGCAACCCGCTGCTCGTCGTTGGGGGCGCCCTTGGGATTCTCGGCGGGAGCTTCTGCGTAGTAGTCGGGATCGTATCCGTCCAGGCACCATTGGAAGATGTTGAAGACCATGTCGTAGAGCCCGTACCCGTTGGGTCGGCCCTGGTGCACTTTCATCGGACCCTTGAGAGGTCCCGAAACGGTTTCCAGTCCGCTGCCCTTGGGGTCATTGCCCCAGGGGTATTTCAGCCCCTTGTGGCCGCCTCGGGCCGCTTTTTCCCATTCCGCCTCGGTAGGCAAGCGTATTTTGCTCTTGCTGCGTTCCGACAGCCAATCGCAGTATTGGCTGGCTTCGTACCAGTTGACGCCCACCACCGGCTGGTCGGGGTCATTGAAATCAGGATCCGTCCACCACTGGGGAGGGTCGATCTTGGCGTTCTTCAGAAAGAGGGAGTAGTCGCGGTTGGTCACCGGCGAGATGGCCATTTCGAAAGCCGACACGTAGACTTCCCGGACCGGCTTCTCGTCGAATCCCTCCGCCGATCCCATCCAGAAGTGTCCCTCGGGAACGACGCAGCGCCGCAGGTTGACCTTGCGCGACCACAACCATTTCATGTCTTTTAGGATAGGGGATGTCCCCGTCGCAGCGAAAGGACCAATGGACCAGGACAACTCAGGAGAAGACAGGAAAAGCGGCCTCGAGAGGCTTGTTCCCCGGCGCCAAGTCCGTCATGAGACCGAAGTGCGCCGGTCGCGCTTTATCGCCACTGTGGGGCCCGTCTTCACTGTGGAGGAAGCCAAGGACTTCGTGGAGCGGATGCGCCGGGAGTTTCCCGACGCCACCCATAACGTGCCCGCCTACCTGATCGGTCATGGCCCCAGCGTCATCGCCCACTGCAACGACGACGGCGAACCCTCCGGCACCGCCGGACGTCCCATGCTTGCGGTGCTCAAGGGCAGCGGGCTAGGCGACGTAGCCGCCGTTGTGACCCGCTATTTCGGCGGAGTCAAGCTGGGAACCGGAGGGTTGGTGCGAGCCTATTCGGAGGCCCTGCGCCAAGCCCTAGACCGCTTGCCCCTGGCCTGCAAGCTCGCCACCCACACGGTGCGCGCCATCATTCCCTATCCGCTCTATCAGCCGCTCAAGCAGTTGCTGGAGGAGTACGAGGCCGAGATTCTGGGGGAAGATTTCTCAGACACAGTCACCGTGACCCTGCGTGTGCAGGCGTCTCTCTTCGACCCCTTTCAGCGAAGGCTGGCCGACCTCAGCGGGGGCTCGGTAAGTGCGGAAGTTCTGTCCACTGACCCGGCAACCAAGGTGCCGTTGCCCAAAGTACGGTCGAAGCGCCTCTGACACTAACCCGCGGCTCCTCAGCCGCCCAGATTGCTGACGATCTCGACGAGGCCGACCCAGCTCCCCAGCAAGCTGCCCAGGCCGGAGAATAGAAAGACCAGAAAAATGCGCAGCAGGCGGCTGCGCCACCAGCGGGACGGTTTGGTCAGGTCCTCGGCCACCGACTTGAATTCGTGCACCCGGGGCGGACGCAGGTAGGCCTGCACGAAGGCGGTCACGTAGGCGGCCCCGATGAGCGGGGTCAGGCTGGTGAAGGGCGCCGAGAGGGCCGCCGCGGCCACCGCCAGGGGATGCCCCAGAGCCAGCGCGGCGCCGATTCCGCTGGGGATGGCGTTGGCCAGGAACCAATAAAGCGCATTGTCTCCCGCCTTTTCAGCGCCCTGGGTGTATCCGATGTAGGCGATGGAACCGAGGATAATGACGGGGATGGCCCATCCGATCCATTTCCACACCGGGGAGGCGGGAGGGATGGTGTTGATCTCTTTCAGGTCGTAGCTGGGCGCTCCGCTCTCCAGCAGGCGGCGGATGCCCTTGAGGTGGCCGGCCCCGACCACGCAGGCGATGCGCCGGCCCTCGGTTTCTTTGATCCGTTGAGCCAGGTAGGTGTCGCGCTCGTCGATGAGGACGGTCTTCAGGGACGGCATGGCCTCTCCCAGCTCTTTCATCAGCTCCGAGATCACGTCTCCCTTGAGGATCTCCTGCAGTTGCTCTTCCGAAATGTCGCGGTCGTCGAAGAGGCTGGCTAAGATCGAGGCCAGCAGCATGAACTTCTTGTGCAGCGGCGTGCAGCGCCAGGCCCGGCGCAGGGTGACTTTGACGTCGCGGTCACAGAGGTGAACGGGAATGTCCTGTTGCTCGGCCGCCTTGACGGCTTCCAGCAGTTCGGTGCCCGGCATTACCCCCAGCTTCATGCCCAGGCGCTTCTGGTAGGAGAAGAGCATCAGGTTGACGATCAGGGCGCTGAGCTGCTTGTTGCGGATGATTTCGCGCAGGTCGAGAGATTCCCAGCGGCGTTCCTGAGTCAAGGCCTTGTAGCGCTGGACGTCGAGCTCGACGCACACGGCATCGGGCTCTTCCCGCTCGATGACCCGCCGAACCAGATCGGCCGATTCGCGGGAAACGTGGGCCGTTCCCACCAGGATCAGGGTGCGTCCCTCGATTTCCAGGAACTGGACCTGGTCTGAGGGGTAGGCCTCGGGCTCGGCCGCACCATTCTCAGGCTGTTGGGGATCGTCTCTTTGCTCGTCGCCGCCGATAGGCCACCTCCTCAAAAAAGGAAGGGCAAAAATAACACGAAATGAGGCGTTTGAGCGCCGCCCGGCGTCAGTGTTAAGAAAGCGGGAGGAGATTCCGTTATAAAGGGTGTAAGCGCGATTTTTTTTTTGAGCTTAAGAATAAACGAGCCATTATCTCAACCGTTTAGCGAGGAACACAGAACATGAAGAAGACCATAGCCGCTCTCACCGTCCTGACCCTGGCGGCCGCGCTGTTCTTGCAGGCGGCCGCGCCGGCCTCCCTGACTCCGGACGCCACCGTGATGCAAGTAGCCGACGGATTGGCCGCCGGCCAGCCTCAGGTCGTCTGGCAGGCCCTTCCGGCCAGCTATCAATCCGACGTGACCGACCTGGTGCACAGGTTCGCCGAAGGAATGGATCGCGACATCTGGAACCGCAGTTTCGCCATCATGGGAAAGGTCTCTCGGGTGATGACCGAGAAGAAGGATTTCATCGTCGAAAACCCGATGTTCAGCCAGCATGCTCAGGAAGTCGAAAATGTGGACGAGAACTGGGACCGTCTGGCCTTGGTGCTGTCGACCCTGTCGACCAGCGAGTTGGGTGACATCGACCGCCTGCGCACCGCCAATCCCGAGGCCTTTTTGGCCGGAACGGGTTCGGTCCTGATGCGTGAATTCCTGGCCATTGCAGGTTCCCAGTCGTCGTCCAATCCCTGGCAGAACGACTTCACCCAGTCCATGTCGCAGGTTCAGGCCACCCTGATCAGCATGCGTGAGGATTCGGCCGTCGTGCAGATCACCGGACCCGAAGGCAAGTCCGAGGAAATCGAGTTCATCAAGGTCGAGGACAAGTGGGTTCCCCTGGAGATGGCCCAGGATTGGCCTCAGATGATTGCCGAGGCCCGTGAAAACCTCTCCGCCATTCAACCCCACGAACTGACCGAGAACAAGGATGCGGTGCTGCTGGCGCTGGACACCGTTGAGGGTTCGTTGGACGAGATGCTGGCCGCGCAGACCTACACCGAGTTCAACAACGCCCTGCAGTCCTTGATGGGCGCCGGGATGTTCCACTTTATGAACCTGCAACAGCAGCTCGAGGGTGCCCAGGACGAAGAGTCGGACAACGGCAACTGAGGCCAACCGTTGCGCGGCGGCCTGGCTGCCGACAGCGATGGTGCAGTTCGCTGGCGAGGAAGTGGCGGAACCTGGCGTTCCGCTGCTGCCTCGCCTTTTTTGTCTCTGTTGATGCAGCCGCAGGCTACTCGTGGCACCATAGGGCGCCATGGCGCCATTGGATGACGTGTTTCTCTCTCCCTCGCTGCCTCCCGGACGCCCTTTTCAGGTCGTGGCCATGGGCATGAACGCAGTCGACTGGATCTTACGCCTTCCCGTCTATCCTCCCCACAACAGCAAAATCCACATAGACGAGTTCCTCAAGCTGGGAGGCGGTCCGGCCGCCACTGCGGGGGCGCTGTGCGGACGCTGGGGGCTCAAGACCAAGTATCTGGGCCGGGTGGGTGACGACGAAATCGGCCAGTTCAGCCTGGAGGACTTGAGGCGCGAGCCCATGGACTGCTCCGACGTGGAGGTGATCGAGGGAGCCCGCAGCCAACTGGCGGTCATTCTTGTGGACCGGCCCAGCGGCGAGCGCACCGTGCTGTGGCAGCGCGATCCCCGCCTCGACTACCAGCCCGATCAGCTCCAGCCGGGGCGGGTCACCTGCGGGCAGGTCCTGCACATGGACGGCAACGAGCTGCCCGCCCGCGCCCAAGCGGCCCGCTGGGCTCAAGAGGCGGGAATGCCGGTTTGCCTCGACATCGACAGGCCTGCCCAGGGGGTGAGAGATCTGCTGCAAGCCGTCGACTTCGCCCTGCCTACCGAGGCCTTCGTGTTGCGCTACGCTTCAACCGCCGATTGGAGGAAAGGCCTGATGGCCGTCAACCAAGCCTGTCCCGGACTGGTTTGCTGCACCCGCGGCGCCAAGGGGGTGGCGGCGGTTTGGGAAGGGCGCATCGTGGAGATTCCCAGCTACGACGTCAAGCCGGTGGAATCCACCGGAGCCGGGGACGTTTTCCACGGCGCCTTCGCTTTCAGTCTCTTCCAACCCAATTGGAGCCTCCGCCGTTGCCTGCGCTTCTCCTGTGCGGCGGGTGCCCTGTCGGCCACCCGGCTGGGGGCCCGGGGCGGCATTCCTCCGCTTCAGGAAGTGCTCGACATGGTGGACGCCGGATAGCAGCAGGTCGCCTGTCGCCGACTTCCACGCCAAACAGCGAAGCCTGCTATCATAGCGCCATCAACAGCGTTCGCCAGAGCAGCGTGTCCGTTTTCAGGAGTCCTATGAGTAGCGATTTCAAGGGTCGTCATGTGGTAGTTACCGGCGGCACGGGAAGTCTCGGCAAGGCCGTTGTGCAGCGCCTTGTCAAGGGGGGAGCCACCTGCCACGTGCCTTGCTTCCGTCCCCAGGAACTGGAGTCCTTCGAGCTGCGCGAGCACGAGAGGGTGGTTATTGCCGAGGGCATCGATTTTTCCGACGAGAAGGTGGCTCAACGCTATTATCAGGACTGTCCTCAACTGTGGGCCTCGGTCCACTGCACCGGCGGTTTCTCGATGTCCGATCTGGCCCAGACCAGCCTGGACGACTTTCAAAGTCAGATGATGCTCAACGCCGTCACCTGCTTTCTTTGCTGCCGCGAGGCCGTCAAACGCATGCGCCAGGGAGAGGACGGCGGACGCCTGGTCAACGTGGCGGCTCGTCCCGCTCTGGAACCCCGCAGCGGAGCCGGCATGGCCGCCTACACGGCCGCCAAGAGCGTAGTGGCGGCGCTGACCCAGTCGTTGGGCGAAGAATTGGCGCCGGAGCGCATCTGGGTCAATGCCGTGGCGCCCTCCATCATGGACACTCCCGCCAACCGCAAAGCCATGCCCGAGGCCGACTACACCATGTGGCCCACGGTGGACGACGTGGCCCGCACCATCACCTTCCTGGCTTCTCCCTCCAACAAGTCCACACGGGGCGCCGTGGTTCCCGTCTACGGGCGGTCCTGAATCGGGTAAGATAATCGCCCATGAAGTACCTGACCTATTCCGGCAACAACTTGCTCAACGCTCACTTGCCAGATCAGGGACAGGTTTTTTATCCGCCCCCCGTGATGAGCGGCATCCCGCGCAAGGGAATTCCCCAGGCCGTGCGGCGCGCCTTCGAGAACCCGCTGGGCATGGAGCCCCTCAAGGACCTGGTGGACGGCGACAGCAAAGTCCTCATCGCCTTCGACGACAATTGCCAGCCCTTCCCGCCCATGCAGCGTCCCGATATCCGCCAGATCTGCATCGAGACCCTGCTCGAGATGCTCTATTCCTACGGCGTCGAGAAGAAGAACATCCAGTTGCGCTGCGCCATCGCGCTGCATCGCATGATGAAGCGTCACGAACTGGAATACATGCTGGGCAAGGCCATCATGGGGGAGTTCTACCCCGACCAGCTCAAGAACTTCGACGCTGAAGATCCCGACGACATCGTGGAACTGGGCCAGACCGACGAGGGCGAGCCGGTGGAGACCACCCGCGCCGTGGTCGACTGCGACCTGGTCATCTACGTCGACACCATCCAGATTCCTCTCAACGGGGGGCACAAGTCGGTGGCGGTGGGATTTGGCACCTACCGCTCCATCGCAGCCCATCACCATCCCAAGATGACGGCCGACTCGCCCCACGTCATGCAGCCCGAAGGCTCCCAGATGCACTGCAGCATCCGCCGCATCAGCAAGGTGATTTGTGAGCACGCCAAGATCATGGTCATGGAAGCGCCCATGAACGGGGCGCTTTACCCCTCTCATCTGCGCTATCTGGGCAAGGCGCCCGAGCACTGCAACGCGGCCGAGAAGGCCCTCAAGGCGCTCACGCCTGTGAGCATGAAAGTGCTGCCCGAACCCGTCCGCCGGGGCATCTTCTCAAGCCTGAAGTCGGTCTACTCTCCGCTGGAAATCAACGCCGGGGCCATCGACGACGTCCACGTCAGAACGCTTCAGGCGCTGCGTCCTCAACTGGCCGTCCCCAACCGCAAGCAGTTCGACACCCTGGTCTTCGGGTTGCCCGACCTCAGTCCCTATGCGGTGGGAGCCCGCATCAATCCGGTGCTGGTGGTTTCCGACGTGCTGGGATATGTCTTCAACTGGTTTTACGGCGAGCCCTTCATCAAGCCGGGCGGAGCCGTCATCATCCTCAATCCCTGTTTCGAAGTCTTCCACCCCGAGTACCACTACGCCTACGAGCGCTTCTACGAAGAGGTCCTGGCCGACACCACCGAACCTTTCGAGATGCAGCGCAAGTACCAGGAAAAGTACGCTCACGACCCCGATTTCATCGACGCCTACCGCAACCGCTGGGCCCATCACGGCTTTCATCCCTTCACCGTCTGGTATTGGGCCACCTATCCGCTCAAGTACTTGTCCAAGGTGATCCTGGTGGGTCCCCCTGACGACAAGGCGGCCAAGAAGCTGGGCGTGGAGTGGGCTCCCGACCTGCCCTCGGCCCTGGCCGAAGCCAAGACCGCCACGGGCGGCGAGGAGGTGGTCGGCCTGACCATCCCGCCCTTCCTCTACCTCGACTCCAACGGCCAACCCTAGGCTGGGCAAATCCCAACTCACAAGTGCCCAACTCACAAGCGGCGGGATACACTTGGGCGATGAACTGGCTGAGACGGTTGCTGGGCTGGGAGAGCAAGGCTGCTGAAGAGAGCGGCGCTGAGCCAGTCGAGGAGGCCGATGAGTGGGAAGACGAGGACTTCCCGGAAGTCATCGAGATGCCCGTGGAGGACTTCCTCGACCTCCACCACTTCCCGCCCAAGGAGATTCCCGTCGTCGTCGATGCCTACCTGCAGGAGGCGATGGAGAAGGGCTTCACCGAGGTCCGCCTCATCCACGGCCGCGGCAAAGGCGTCCAACGCCGCCGCGTCCAGTCGCTCCTCTCCCGCCACCCTTTAGTGGCATCCTTCCGCGA
>DATIPQ010000009.1 GCA_035471785.1 Acidobacteriota bacterium | reverse complement strand
CCTTTGTAACAGCTATAGTCGTTGGAAAGCCAAGGAGAAGAGGACGATCATGCCCGCACCCAAGCGAGACAAGCAGATGGATGATCCTCAGGCCCACCTGCCCCTGACGGCCCTGGCCTTCCACATTCTGCTGGCCCTGGGGGAAGAGCCGCTGCACGGCTACGCCATCATCCAGGACATCGAAGAGCGCACCGAGGGCGCCATGAAGCTGCGCTCGGGAACCCTCTACACGGCCATACGGCGGCTGGAGGCTGATGGGCTGCTGACGGCTACCGACCGCCGTCCCGCGCCCGACCGCGACGACCAGAGACGCAATTACTTCAGGCTCACGGCCTTGGGTCGGGAAGTGGCTGAGCTCGAATCGCGCCGCCTGGCGGGTCTGCTTTCCACGGCCCGGAACCGCAGGCTCTTCCAGCCCAGCCAGGGGGAGTCGTGAGTTCGGCCGGCGGCTGGATGGGGAGGGCGGCATTGTGGGCGGCTCGTCGCAGCGTGGACTGCTACCCGCTGAGCTTTCGCGTGCGCCATGGGCAATCTTTACGTGAAACCGTCCTCGACCAGGTTGGGGCCGCACTGGAGAAGAGGGGCGTCGTGCGGCGCTGGAGCAGCGTGGCCGCCGAGTTGACCAACGCCGCCGTCAGCGGACTTCGCATGCGCTTCGATTCGTCCGCCCGTTTTTCCTCACATCCTTCCCGACGTCCTCAAGGAGTCCTCATGTTTGAATCGCTTTCCCAAGACATCCGCTTCGCCCTGCGCGGGCTGATCAGGCAGCCCGGATTCGCGGCCGCCGCCATCGCCGTGCTGGCGGTGGGCATCGGACTCAACACCGCCGTCTTCAGCCTGGTCAACGCCTATCTGCTGCGTCCTCTGCCCTTTCCCGAATCGGAGCGCTTGATGGAGGTGACGCCGCTTCCCCGCACGGCTGAGCGCGAAGAATGGATGTCTTTGCCCCGCGAGGTCTGGGGAAGCCGGTTTCCGACTCAGGACGAAGTGATCGAGAACCTGGTGGCCTGGGATCTGGACTTGCTCACGCTGGTGGGCGAAGAGGATTCGCTGGCGGTGGAAGGGGCCTGGGTGACGCCGGGCTACTTCGAAGCCCTGGGGACGCAGGCCCACCTGGGACGCGTCTTCACCCAGGAGGACGCGGCGCCTGACCAGCCCGTAGTGGCCGTCATCAGCTATGGCCTGTGGCAGAGCCGCTTCGGCGCAGATCCGCAGATCGTGGGACGCTCGGTTTCGGTCTTCGCGGGCGACCGTCCCGACGACGCCGAGAGTTTGACCATCGTGGGCGTCCTTCCCCGCGACTTCTGGTTCACGAACCGCTTCACCGGCATTTTGCCCATCCTCAAGGATCCCCGCTTTCCCAGCCTGGTCAAACTGCGGCCGGGGGTAGGACTGGAGCAGGCCACCCGGCATTTCACGGGCATCGTGCGCTCCCAGGCCGCCATGCCCGATGACTGGCAGGTGCACGTCCAGCCCGCCCAAGAGTCTTACGTCTTCTCGGTCAGACCGGTGCTCCAGGCGCTCTCGGGCGCTGTGGCGCTGGTGCTGCTGCTGGCTTGCGCCAATGTGGCCATCCTGCTGCTGGTGAGGGCCTTGCGCCGCCACCGCGAGTTGGTCGTCCGCCTGGCTTTGGGCGCCAGCCGGACCCGCCTGATACGCCTCATGCTGGTTGAAGGCCTGGTCCTTTCGCTGGCCGCGGGCGTCCTGGGCAGTGTCCTGGGGTGGATGGCGCTGCGGACGCTTTCGCCCCTGCTGCAGACCCAGTTGCGCACGGCCGCACCGGGAGGGGTGGAGAGGATGCTGGAATTGCACCCGGCCGTCCTGGCCCTCTCAGTGGGGGTGGCCGTGGTGACGGGACTGCTCTTTACCTTGGCGCCAGTGCTGGCCTCCTCGGGACTGCGCATCACCCAGGCCCTCAACAGCGGCGGACGCAGCGCCGCCGGCAGCCGCGGCCACCAGTACCTGCGCAGCGGGCTGATCGTGACCGAAGTGGCCCTTTCGCTGACTCTGCTGATCGGCGCCGCCCTGATGATCCGCAGCGCCACTCACCTCAGCCAGGTGGACTTGGGCTTCGAAGATCAAGACGTCCTCACCGCTAACCTGGCGCTGCGTCAGGAGACTTACCCCGATGCCGAACAGCAGACGGCGTTCGTCGAGCAGTTCCTTCCCCTGGTGCGCGGCCTGCCCCAGGTTGAGGCCGCCGGGATTCAGGCGTCCTGGCCCTTTCAGTCGCAAGCTGAAGCCGCCGCCGTGGCACAGGACGGCCCCCACGAGGACTCGGGGCCGACGGCGGCTTGGTACATCGTCTCTTCCGGATACCTCGAGGCGCTGCGCGTCCCCCTGCTGCGGGGGCGGCTTCTCAGCGACCGCGACCGTGCGTCCTCGGAGCCCGTGGTGGTGATCAGCCGCTCGCTGGCCGAGCAACTGTGGCCCGGTCAAGATGCGCTGGGCAAGCGCGTCCGCTACGATTTGGGCCAGCGCACCCGCTTTCCGCTGGACGAAGAAAACCCCTGGCGCACGGTGGTGGGAGTGGTGGGGGATGTGAGGGAGACGCTGGCCGGCCGGGAACGGCCCGATTGCTACGTGCCCTTCGCCCAGTCGCCCCGGCTTTTCATGTTCCTCAATGTGCGCCTGCGGGGGACGCCTGAAGCGGCCATGCCGGCCCTTCGCCAGGCCCTCCACAGCGTCGACTCGACCGCCGCTTTCCATCGCGTCCACACCATGCGGGAGCTGGTGACCCGGGTGCGCAGCCGGCCCCGCTTCCTGGCCGGGACGTTGGCCGGGTTCAGCATTTTCGCAGTGGGTCTGGCGCTGCTGGGATTAGGATCGCTGATCAGTTACACGGTGGGTCAGCGCCGCCATGAAATCGCCGTCCGCATGGCTCTTGGCGCGGCCCCGGGTCAGGTGCGCAGACTGTTCGTCGCACAAGGAGGCCGCATTATCGCGCTGGGACTGGTCGGTGGAGTCCTCCTGGGAGCGGGACTGACCGGAGTGCTGTCCAGCCAGCTTTACGGCGTCCAGCCTCTCGACTGGCCCACCTTCGCCTGCGCCGGACTGCTGCTGGCCGCCGTCGCCCTGCTGGCCGTCTGGCTGAGCGCCCGCCGCGCCGAAAAAACCGACCCCACCAAAATGCTGCGCGAGGTTTAGGAAAGACGCGGCGCCAGGATGAGCATCCTGGCGCCGCTATTAGAAGCTATCGGCAAAAGGGCCTGTCGGCACAATCGGAATCGTCGCAGTCGACAGCGCCGTCGCCGTCGTTATCCACTCCATCCGAACAGAGACGGGCACCCTGCTCAGGCGGACCTCCAGCCACGCCGATGAGTCCGACGCCCCTCAAACAGATGGTGTCGGCCACGTCGCCGGTGTTGATTCGCAGGCTCACTCTTAAGGCGCCCTCCGAGTCGGGATCGTCGGGATTAGTGCTGACGGGCCCCGAGAAAGGCACCGCGCTGTTGACGCAGACAGGTCCCGGATCGCTGAGTTCGGCGGGGTCATCCAACACCACCGTGCAAGAATCGGGAGGACTGTTGAGCCGGCACAGCCTGATCTGGTTTATAAAGGTGGAAGCAGAGCTGTTCTGGTAGCAGACCCGGACCCCGTTGACCAGGAAATCGTGGGGAACGTTCGCTCCCATCTCGACCACCTTGTTTCCCCCCGCGGGAACCGAGTCGCCAAGCTCGGTAGAAGTGATGGCCAGTCCGGACAGCCCCCCGACACCAGGGCAGGTGACGGCATTGAATTCAACATTCACGCTGGAGTCTCCAGGAAGAAAGTCGAGATGATTGATCCACTGGACGGGTTGGGCGAGAGCGCTTTGCGGAAGAGCCAAGGCCATGAAGCCGGCCAGCATGATGAGAGTGTGAAGTGAGATGATCTTTCGCATGTAGGCTTTTTTCCTTTCCATGACGGAAGAATC
The DNA here is from genome assembly GCA_035471785.1 of Acidobacteriota bacterium. NCBI lineage: Bacteria > Pseudomonadati > Acidobacteriota > Acidobacteriota bacterium. The sequence goes on along the minus strand of DATIPQ010000009.1, from coordinate 2,779 downwards.
CGTCGAAAGGCTCGCACCGATGATGCCCAGAATCCCTCAAGGGCTGGCTAGATGGGCAGGCGGTTGCAAACTCGGCGGGCCCGCTGCCGAAGGAATCGGCTGCGGCAAGTTACTCGCCCGGCAGGCCCTCGGACAGGGGCCATTGAGACATCATCTTTTATGAATTAAAACACAAGAGCGTCTAATTGGCAAGCCGCATAATTGCTGACCTAGACAGCCGGCCGCCTGGAAGGTTTCATCAACCCCCGCGCCGCCAGCCGGGATATCCAGTTACACCCTCGACCACCTGGATCAGAGGAACCAAGGATGCGCCTCTCACAATCGACCTTCGGTCGAAGTTGCAAAGCCCAAATCCGCAATTCACAAGCATGGCCTGCTTGGAAGTTTGGTCTGTGGAAGTCGGTAGTTGCGCAGCCGGCGGGCCGGGCCGTCTCAGCCCGCAACATGCCCCAACCGAACCGCCTGCCTGCGAGGCCCCCAATTGCCCGGACCAGTCTCAAAACACCCGGCACAAGCCTCCCCGCACTGAGCGCAACAGCCCTGGGCGGTGAGATTCCACTCTCCCAGGCTGTACCAGTCGCGCTCGATCAAGCGAGCGCCGCAGCGGTGGCAATAGGTGCTCTGACCTTCACTGTCGTGGACGTTCCCGGTGTAGGCATAGCGGATGCCGTTGGCCAGGGCAATGCGGCGGGCGCGGCTGAGCGTGGCGGGCGGCGTCGCCGGCTTGTCCATCATGCGGTAGTCGGGATGGAAGGCCGTGAAGTGCATGGGCACGTCGGGTCCCAGCTCCTCAGCCACCCAGCGGGTCATGGCCTCGAGTTCTTGCTGTGAATCATTCTCGCCGGGAATCAGCAGGTTGGTGATCTCGAGCCAGACCTCGGTCTCGTGTTTGATGTAGCGCAGCGTATCCAGCACCGGCTCCAGCCGAGCCGAGCAGAGCTGGCGGTAGAAGCCGTCGGTGAAGCCCTTGAGGTCGACGTTGGCGGCATCCATCCAGCGGTAGAACTCGGCCCTGGGAGCGGGAGAGACGTATCCGGCGGTAACCGCCACAGAATGTATACCGTACTCGCGGCAGGCCTGGGCCACGTCGATGGCGTACTCGTGAAAGATGACGGGGTCGTTGTAGGTGAAGGCCACGCTGCGGCAGCCCAGCCGTCGGGCGGCTCGGGCGATGGCTTCAGGCGAGGCCTGGTCCATCAGCCGGTCCATCTGGCGGGCTTTGCTGATGTCCCAGTTCTGGCAGAAGCGGCAGGTCAGGTTGCATCCGGCCGTGCCGAAGGAGAGCACCGGCGTGCCGGGGAAGAAGTGGTTGAGCGGCTTCTTCTCGATGGGATCGATGCAGAACCCGCTGGAGCGCCCATAGGTGGTCAGGACCACTTGGCCCCCCTGATTGGCCCTCACAAAGCACAGCCCCCTCTGCCCTTCCTTGAGCCGGCACTCCCGCGGACACAAATCGCACTGCACCCTGCCATCTTCCAGCCCATGCCAATAGCGAGTCGCAACCACCTGCTGCATCCTTCCATTCTACCTCCCGGAAGCAGGGCGGGTGGGAGGCGCATCCTTGCGGCGATCCTGAGAGTGGTGGGAAGGGCTGGCCGCTGAGGCCGGCTCCCGAAAGCCGTCGGCGCCCCAATGCCCTAAATTAAAGGCTATGGAGAACCAAACCCAAAAAATGCCCCGGCTGGGATGGATAGTGACAGCCATAGCCCTGCTGCTAGGCGGCTGGCTGGCCTTCGACGGAGCCCACGCCTTGGCCACAGGCGACTACGTAACTCCCTCGTCAGGCCGCTACGCCGGGCAACTCGGCCCCTGGACGCACCTCGTCTCCGCAGTCGGAATCGACCCCCGGTCCACCCTCATGAGGATCATCCACCTGGCATTGGGAGTCGCTTGGCTGGACGCCGCCGCCCTCTTCCTGCTCAAATTCCGCCTGGCCCGCCCCGCCCTGCTCGCCTGCGCCATCGCCTCCCTCTGGTACCTCCCCTTCGGCACCCTCCTCTCCCTCATCGTCATGGGCCTGCTGCTGTCTCCTGACCTGCGCAAATGGCCCGGTGGCTCACCCGCCGGTCGGCTTTAAGTCAGCTTTGAGAAGAACGGTTCGGGAGGCGATTTCTGGACACACCGTCAGGATCGCCGCAAGGATGCGCCTCATATCGACCTGCGGTCGAACTTCAAACGCCCAAATTCCCAATTCACAAGCAGGACCTACTTGGGAGTTGGTCTGTGGAAGTTGGTGGTTGCGGAGCAGGCACATCCTCCTAGGATTGACTTGCTCGATTGCGGGCAGCCGACCAGAGCTGGCCGATGGAGAGGTTGCCGTCGGTGGGGGGGGAATTGGGTGTGGATGAGGGGGGTGCGGGAGTGGGATTCCAGGGAGGTGAGGAAGCCCTCGGTGAGGTAGCGGTTGCAGAAGACTCGGCGGCAGACGGGATGTTCCACTTTTCAGCCAGTTGGCGGGCTAGGTGAGTCGTGAAGTAGTCGGGATGCAGGTCGTGGACCACGACCTGGGGCCGGATGTCGTAGAGGGAGAGGAAGTCCTCGACGGTGCGCTGGAAGAGCAGGCGCGACTCGTAGGCGTCGAGGTCGCCCAGGTACTGGGAGACGATGATCTCGCGTCCGCGGCTGAGGGCGAGGTGTCCGTTGGGCTGGGCGTGGAAGCGGCGGTCTTGAGGGTCCTGGTATTCGGCCAGGCACCGCTCACACATCTGGAAGCGCCGCATCGAGGTCAGCGGACGGTCGTAAGGCAGCCCCTTGATGATGGTGAAGCGCGGTCCGCAGT